>SXHM01000301.1 GCA_005773695.1 Bacteroidota bacterium | reverse complement strand
TTAATTTTTTCATTTTCTTTAGTTTTTAAATGGGTAAATAATTGGTTGCTTTCGGACAATAGATGCAACTGAAAATCAAATTCCATAAAAAAATTTAAAAATAATTTGAGTTGAGTCCTCAAATTAACTTAGCAAAGTAGAGTGAAATTTTATTCATTTATATGTTTCAGGAAAAGGAATTTGAACCATAAATAAAGTCTAAGTTATTTCCTATTTTAGCACGAAATTTAAAATACAAAACATGAACAAACTAATTTACCTCTGCATTTTTACTGTAGTTATTTCTTTCAACTCCTGCCGACCTGATGATGACGATGATGATGGTAATAACACTGATTTAAGTGGTTCCTGCAGTGCTGTAATTGATGGTAACAATTGGATTGCAGATGCTGACAGAGTAACGGTTGTAATAAGCAATTTCGGTTCCGGACCGCTAATTTCTGTTAATGCCATGAAGGCAGCAGATACTTCATACTTCACATTTACTTTACCATACTTTTATGGAACAGATACTGTGTATACTGAGCCAACACCCGGCTTGCCAGAATTACGTTTTACCAATGGCGATATCTGGCTTGGTGAAACGGCAACATTAAGTATTGGCCGCAGCACTGTTGATGGAATTGAAACCTATACAGGGAGTTTTAATGGTAATTTTGAAACTGTAACAGGTGGTAATGTTATAGTTGTAACAGATGGAACATTTACAGCAAAAAGATTATTGTAAAATGAACATTTCTGTTATCGGCTCAGGCACTATGGGCAATGGCATAGCCCATGTATTTGCACAAACAGGTTTTTCGGTTTCGCTTATTGATATTTCGCAACCCGCATTGGATAAAGCTATTGCTACCATTGGCAAAAATCTTGATCGCATTGTAGCGAAAGGAAATATTTCCGAAGGAGGGAAGCAGAAAACATTGGCTAACATCAAAACCTTTACTTCTATCGAAGAAGGCGCTAAGAATTCTGACTTGGTAGTGGAAGCAGCCACCGAAAACTTAGAACTGAAACTGAATATTTTTCGTGAGTTGGATAAGTTCTGCAAAGCGGAAACAATTCTTGCAAGTAATACTTCATCCATCTCCATTACTAAAATTGCATCAGTAACCAAGCGGCCACAGCAGGTAATTGGAATGCACTTTATGAATCCCGTTCCGGTGATGAAACTGGTAGAGGTTATCCGCGGCTATTCTACAACCGATGCTGTAACGAAAACCGTTTTTGATTTATCTAAACAGTTAGGCAAAGTACCTGTTGAGGTAAATGATTATCCTGGTTTTGTGGCTAACAGAATTTTGATGCCGATGATTAATGAAGCCATCATCACCTTGCATGAAGGTGTTGCTGGTGTTGAAGAAATTGATACGGTTATGAAATTGGGTATGGCTCATCCGATGGGTCCTTTGCAATTAGCTGATTTTATTGGTTTGGATGTTTGTCTTTCCATCATGCGCGTTTTGCACGATGGTCTTGGTAATCCTAAATACGCTCCCTGTCCGTTATTGGTGAACATGGTTGTTTCAGGCAACTTAGGTGTAAAATCTGGCAGCGGATTTTACAAATACACTGCGGGTTCCAAGGAGTTGGTGGTTGCGGATAATTTCATTAAAGGATAGAACGCTGCCACTATAGTTGTTGGGTTAGCGTTCCATCACATCGGGTCAACATCCACACTCACAATAACTGATTTGAATTCCTTTTTCAGCTTCAGTTCTGTGATAATTTCACTTAGTTTTTCTTTTATTCCTGAAGGAGCAATTTCGCGTTCTATCTTTAACAAAAATGTTTTCAGGTAAAGTCCTTTAATTCTTGCAACCATTGGAAACTCAGGACCAAGAAGATTTTTTCCAAATGCATTTCTTCCTTCGCCCGAAATAAATCCACAGGCAGTATTTAACACATCTACGTTTTTGTGCTTCAAAGTAATTTCAACCAAACGGTAAAACGGAGGATAAGCAAAGCTTTTGCGCTCAAGCATCTCATTGGCATACATCGCTTCGTAATTATTTATAATCACTTGTTGAATAATAAACTTCTCCGGGTCGTGTGTCTGGATAATTACTTTTCCTCTTTTCTGTTTTCTGCCTGCGCGTCCGCTAACCTGCGCCATCAGTTGGTAGCTGCGTTCATGAGCACGGAAGTCGGGAAAATTTAACATGCCATCAGCATTTAAAATTCCTACCAGACCAACATTGTCAAAGTCCAGCCCTTTGGTGAGCATTTGCGTTCCTACCAGAATATCAATGTTTCCGTCTTCAAAACTTTCAATTAATTGTTGGTGCGCATATTTTCCGCGCGTGGTGTCTAAATCCATTCGTGCCACTTTTGCATCGGGAAAAAAGATTCCTATTTCCTCTTCAATTTTTTCGGTGCCAAATCCTTTTGCCTGTAAAGCAGTGTCGCCACAGGCCGGACAAGTTGCGGGAACTTTTTCTGTGAAGCCGCAATAATGACAACGCAGATGATTTTGATATTTGTGATACGTGAGTGTTACATCGCAATTGATGCAATGCTGCGTCCAGGCGCAGGTGTTGCATTCCAGTACGGGCGAGTAGCCGCGCCTGTTCTGAAAAAGAATTACCTGCTCTTTGTTTGTCAGTGCAAGTTCCATATTCTCCAAAAGCATGGGCGAGAAGTTTGACTTCATCAGCTTACGTTTCTTCGCTTCTTTAATATCAGAAATAAAAATCTCAGGCATCAGTACACCGCCATAACGCCCTGTTAGTTTCACTAAACCGTATTTATTAATTTCTGCATTACAAAAACTTTCAATGGAAGGTGTGGCAGAACCCATCAACGTTTTTGCGCCATGAATTCGTGAAAGGATAATTGCAGAATCTCTTGCACTGTAACGTGGAGCAGGGTCGTATTGCTTAAATGATGAATCATGTTCTTCATCTACAATCACCAAACCAAGATTGGAGAAGGGGAGGAGGAGGGCAGAACGCGCACCAAGCAGAAGTTTGGATTCGCCTGATTTGATGATGTTATTCCAAACTTCAACCCGTTCATTGTCGTTTAGTTTTGAGTGGTAAACGCTCACAGCATTCCCGAATTTTCTTTGCAAACGTGAAGTGATTTGTGTAGTTAATGCAATTTCAGGAAGAAGATACAACGCTTGTTTTCCGGCTTTCAGGGTTTCTTCAATCAGACGCATATAAATCTCTGTTTTGCCGCTACCGGTAACACCGTGCAGCAAAACCACATCTTTTGATTCGTAATGTTTATAAATGCTTTTAATGGCAATTTGTTGCTCCTCACTAAGATTAAGTTCCGGGCTTTTGGCGCTGCCAATATCTTTCAGTCTGCCGATTTCCAATGTTTCAATTCTGAAAATATTTTTCTTTACCAAGGCAAGAAAAGCTGCATTAGAAGATGAAACAGATTTTAGCAACACTGATTTTTTCACAGGATTTTCTTCGCCCTGATAACGCCCTGACAGATTGAGAAAAGCAACAACCAATTCTGCCTGTTTCTGTGATCTTTTCAGCGAATCGAAAATCTGTTCTAATTTTTCTTCATCAAATTTCTCAGCAAGAAAAGCGAAGTCTTCCAGTTTGGGTTTGAATTTCTCTTTCAGTTCTTCTTCGCGCACCAGCACTTTTTTCTTCACCAGGTCGCCAATTATTTTATCAATGGTTTTACGTTCGGTTACTACCATAATATCTCTCAATTTCATGGTGGTATTATTTTCCAATGCCTCAACAATCTTTACTTCAATATTGGTAAGGTTTGAAATATCTCCAGCAAAATCAGGGTGCAGGGCAATTACTGTTTCGCTGGAGAGTTTCAGCCCGGAAGGCAGAGCCGCATTCATTACTTCGCCTTCGCTGCACATGTAATAGTCTGCCATCCACTTCCAGAGTTCCATTTGTTTTTCATTAACACAAATGTGCGAGTCCGGCAATTCAAGAATGTATTTGGCTTCGTAATTCTGAGGCGGTTTTTCGTGAACAGCACCAACAATTCCTGTATAAAGCCGGCTAGCTGCAAACTGAACAATTACACGATGCCCGACACGAATCATGTCATTCATTTCCTGCGGAACACGGTAGGTATAACGTTTAGGAATGGCAAGCGGAAGAATGATGTCGGCAAAAAATGTTTTCATTAAGATTGCGAAGATAAAATCTATTTAGCCAGGGTATTTAATAAAACAGAGTTGTTATTCATTATTATTTGCCTGATGCCTTAACTATTCATCTCTATCTTTGTACAAGATATTTTATGAATTTTTATTCTTGGTTATGAGAAAATTCTTACTCCTTATTCTCTTTACATTATGTTCTGTTATTTTTCTTTCAGAGCGTGTCCTTGCTCAGGATCATTGGGAAACGGTTGTTTATGCTGATCAAACTTGGAGGTACTTTCGGGGAACTTCAGAGCCACCAAGTTCATGGAGATCAATTTTATTTAATGACAATTCATGGCAGCAAGGCGCCTGCAGTATTGGATTTGGTGATGGCGATGATAATACAATCATTCAAAATACAGTTTCCTTATACCTTCGGAAAAATTTCACAATTACTGATACTGCCAACATCTGGCAAGCTATTCTCAGCATGGATTATGATGACGGTTTTATCGCATGGATTAATGGTGTTGAGGTTGGCCGTTCAGCAACAATGGGAAATCCGGGTGATGTTTATAACTATAATACGGTATCTTCAGGTAGTCATGAAGCATTAATGTATCAGGGTGGCATTCCTGAACGTTATACCATTTTAAAATCAGTTCTTAGAACGTGTTTATATCCCGGCAATAATGTTTTATGTATACAAGTTCAGAATTTATCAATTAACAATCCTGATTTAACGTCACTTCCCTGGCTGTCAGTTGGGTTGCTTGATAACGGAACTTATTATGGTGCTAATCCTTCATGGTTTGAACCTCCTTTTTCGTTCTTTTCATCAAACCTTCCTATCGTTGTAATAAATACAAATGGCGGAACAATTGTTGACGCTCCGCGAATTATGGCTGATATGGGAATAATTTATAACGGAGCAGGCGTTAGAAATTATCTCAACAACTCTTTCAATAATTATGACGG
>SXHM01000300.1 GCA_005773695.1 Bacteroidota bacterium | reverse complement strand
TTTGGCCTTTTGAAAACGAAATTTATAAAACCACCAAACTGAGTTCCATATTGCAGAGAAGCGGCACCACGAACTACTTCAATTTTTTCCAACGCTTCAGTTGGTGGTGAATAATAACTTTCCGGGTAACCTAATGCATCGGCACTGATGTCGTAACCGTTTTGGCGTGTGTTGAAATTAGAGCTACGGTTGGGGCTTAATCCGCGTCCTCCAATACCAATCTGTAAACCGGCACCATCACTTTCCCAAATATTAAGTCCTGCTACTTTTGCGTACACCTGGCGGCTGTTATTTGTTGCAAGATTTGCAGCCATATCATCCAATACAACAACCTCCGATTTTTTACCTGAATAAATAGCAATTCCATCAACAGGTTTTAAACGCGTAATACCAAAATCATTGTCTTTTTCATTTTTCACAATAATATCTTTCAGCTCACGCAACAATGGCTCCAATTCTAAATTAATTTCCAATTTTTCATCCTTAATATCAATGTACTGTTCTACTTTTTCATATCCATAAGCAAAATAAATCAGTTTGTGGCTGCCGTAACTTATATGTCGAAGATGATATTTGCCTTTCTCATCAGTACGAACAGAGCGCGAAGAATTATCCAATAATACTTCAGCAAGAAATACAGGTTCGCCCGTTTGTTTGTCTGTTATAATTCCGTAAACTGAACCTGCTGCATCATGCTCATTATCTGGTAAAGGTGCTGGCTGAGCAAATGAATGTAACATGCTAAATACACCATGTAAAATGATTAAAAAAAGAAATCTTCCCAACTTCATTTCTCTGCGAAGCTCAACTTCAATTCTTGATAAGAAAGTATCCAGTTTTTGGAAAAGAAACTTTCTTTTTCTTTTGATAAATCAACTGAACTATTAATAAATGGTCTGCTACCATAGCCATTAAGAGTAACATAACTTTCTGCACGCACTTGTGGATTTACATAACCCATCATCTCATACTCTGTTG
This sequence comes from Bacteroidota bacterium, assembly GCA_005773695.1. The sequence continues at coordinate 5,690 of SXHM01000300.1, read as the reverse complement.
CAAGGAAGTGTGCAAACTGTAAAATCATATCCGGTTGAGTGGTCATCATTTTATGTTGCTGATAGGTCAGGTAGGTAGAATTATCCACTTCACTTTCTTTGCCTGTTGCAGAATCCCGCACATAGAAAAAAGCAGTTCCACCTTTTTCCATCAACATTACACGCCACGAAAAACGATAGCCTTGTTCTGTCCAAAAAAGATTGCCGGAGTAAAGCAGGTAGCGAAAAGGTAAAAGAAGTTGAACAGCAAAATGCAGGCACAATAGGCCAATCAATAGTTTACCTGCAAAAGGACGGGAAAAAGAAAAGTTTAAGTCATCGCGCTGATTGAACAGATTCTTTCTGCCTAAAGAAAAAAGTTGTACAAAAACATTAATAATTTTTTTGAGAAATTCAGGTGAGAAAAAAATCAGTGTAGCCAAAATCATAATGTAAGGGAACATGCCAATAACAGGAAGAATGATAGCTGTAGCAGCATGAAAAAAAATTACAAAAATGTAAGCAATAAATCGTGTGCGTTTATTAAAAAGAAAAAACGGAATCAGAATATCATAGATAGCACCAAACCAACTAAACACATAAGCAGTAAACTTGTAATTGAGTAACTCACCAACCAAAGGCAAATTAGATTTTGCAGGCAGCCAGATGGCAAGTGGCATAGCACGGAAAAGCCATTCGTAGTTTAGTTTTGCTATGCCTGCAAAAAAATAAACAATGCCTATTTGCAGCTTAAAAATGTCTACCATCCAGCTTGGAACCTGCGTAACCAAAAGTGATGGTTTGCGCAAAACATCCAATGAAAAGTAGCGGTTGGCAGGAACAAGTATTAGCAACAACGAAACAATGCTTACAAAATAATAGTGATTGAGGTAATTGCTTTTGTCAATCAGCTCTACATAAGTAAACAAAAGAAAAAAAGCACTTGCTGAAAATCTGTAAAACAAGCCAAGCATAACAAACAATGCAGTAATTGCCATCAGTGCAAAGACTATGTACATGCCCGATGCGTTCAATGGTTTTATCCATTCAAAACCATAAAAAGGAAAAAACAGTTTTGGTAAAATGTATTGTGTTTCAATCCAGCCATTTAGCCAGAAGCGCATAACAGACGCAAACATCATTCCTCCGAATACAACACGAAACACCGCCAAAGGGGCGATGTGTGTTGTGCAGGAAAAATAGTTCTTTACATTGTTAATCCCCGTCACCATCTTGATATGTAATTAAAACACTAAGTGCTGATGGCATATCGGTTTTCAGCAATACTACTCCTTTCTGTATTTCGGTATAAGCTGAATTTACAACAGCCTGGTTAGTTACAACCGTTTCAGACAAGGGGTCAGGAACATTCTGTAAAGCAGTAGCAGCAAGGTCAAAATGTGTTTTTATTGCATCCGAAAGTTGCCCGCTGCCGTGTTTTGCATCTAAAGCAATAAGGTATTCATCCAACCCTACTCCGTCATCATCACCGGCACCTAGGTATAGATTTTTAATTGCAGTCATTTGTTCAATCGCCAGCTCAACGGAATAACCTGCATAATATGCTTCACACTTTTCGGGAAGTGCAACACCTAAAGTTTGCTTCCCTGCAGGAATTCCAATGCGCGCATTTTTCAATTGTTCATAATCAAAATTCTGTTGATTTACCAATTCACCCAATGAACTTCCCACATCTGTTCCATCGTTACTTATAAAAGTGGCTAGATAATTACCTCCAGAAGCTTCCCAGTTATTTTTCACAGCATCAACAAGGTTTTTGGTGTCATTTATCAAAGCAGTCAAATAATCATTCCATGCCTGTGCTTGAGGGTTAGTTGTATAGCGCTCCAACACTTCTGCATTGTTTCCATTGCGTTTGTGCAACATATAATCAAGTGCAGGAAAGCCACGTGCATCAATGTTATTGGCCGCTTCCAGATTATAAGAACCGGAAGTAATGTTGCTTTGTATCTGAACCGAATCAGTTGGAAATGTATTCACGCTCATGCGCAACGATACCTGCATAGCCGGACCAAATTCAAAAGAAGAACATTTTTGCCATGATAAATAAGCATTCTTAAATGCTGTTTGAAGTGTTATTAGTTTTGAATTATCAGGCACACTTGTAAAATCGGTTGCTGCCTGTTGCAGCAAATTCATATTATCCGATAAGTTGGTGTAATTAGGAATAATGATGTTGCTGCCCATATTTTCAAGCATAACAGCACGGTCGAAATTAACCTGATTATTACCTTCGGGATTGCAAGAAGAAAGAACAAGCAATCCCGCCACAAGGCAGGATTGCATGGTGTTAATTAAAATCTGTTTAAGTTTCATTAAAGGGTGTCTTTTATATCGTCCATTCCGTAAATAGTGCTCAACAGGTTGCGGGCATTATCTAATTCGGTAAGTGTTACCTCATAAAAATTATCACCAACATGAGCAAGAACCTGGTCCAACTCTGTAGTTGTAATTTTTTTAGTAGGGCTGTATTGTAATGCTCTCAAAAATCCAAGGCACTCGCTCAAGGTATGATTACGCACAGCATCATTGCCTATTGCTTCTTTTGCTTCGTTCAGGTAATGAATAGCAGTTCCCGCAGCAATTCGCTCCCAATTTTCAGTGATAATAACAAGCTGCTCGTTCTTGGTTTCCATATCTTTATTGGAGATAGCAGCTCTTCCTTTTAAAAAAGCATTCATTATTACTGTATTGGTATTCAATACCGCATTCATCTCTTCGCTGTATTTTGCCCAATAGCGCAGTCCGGTTAAATTAGTTGGAAAATCTACAGGTGCTCCGAAGTATCCGAATGCTTCATCCCAATGGTGTTCCATGGGTGTGCCTTGTCCTTCTGTTACTGTTGTATTATCTATTCCATCTCCTACTTCGTCTTCAGTCAGGTAATGACCTACAGCCTGATAATACAAAATAGCGCCCATCAGCCCCTTTTCAATAACCTGAGCATATTCAATACCGTTTTCGCTTTGCAAATATTTTTTTGTTGCGTCAGTAGAGCTTGTTACTATTCCCGCAACACCGTTTGAGCCTGTTGCAACGCTTTGGCTGGCAAGAGCAGCGGCTTCAAAATAGTCTTCGAACATATCAACATCTGCAGAAAAGCATTTGTCTTTTAATTTTTTTCCTGATGTGTTAAGGCCGGCACCTGCAAATTGATTGTTTTCATTGGCAAACATATCTTTCATTTTTTGAGCATCCAATGTAACTCCTCCTGGGTTAGCCGATTTGATGTAAGTCATCAGTTCCACCAGCATATCCAAACGTGTAGTTTGACCTGAATAAGATACGTTGGTAAAATTGTAAGTAGTAGGTACGTCATACTTCGGTTCATCCTCTTCAGGTTTGCAGGATTGAACAAGAATAAGACAGGATGCAAGTAAAGCAAACTGTGTAAGTGAGAATAGTTTTTTCATCAAGGCTTATATCTTTTGTTTAGAATGATTATAAATAACTTGACAAAAGTATAAGCAAGTCAAGAGGGCTGCAATACCCTAAATAAGGTAATTTTATTTTAGTCTAAACTAAAAAGCAGGAGAGAAAAGCAATAGCTTACAAACTGTTTTGGCTATTTACTCTAAATCATCATTCAAAATTTCATCGTCCAAAGACTTATCCTCCTTGGTTTTCTTTTCAGGTGATTTTGAGTCAATGGATTTTCCTGATGAAGGTTTTGAATTTGAGGAGGGTTTTGAAACTGTTTTCTCGGCAGGCACAAATTTTTGACCTTTTTCTTTAGAATTTCCGGTAAAAGTCATTTCGGTTTTTACTTTGTGTTTTGATGTTTCCCATGTCATTGTTCCGTCAATCATATCTCCAAAAACAGTTCCTTTGATTACAAGGTATTCTTCCTTACTATTTTTAATAGAACCTTTAAAATCAAATGTACGAGCTTCACCTGTAGTATCTGCTTTTGTAACTTCATAATCACCCTGAACAAAGCCACCGTTATCTGCCATCATCATGTGCTTTGTTTTAATTTTTCCGGAAGAAAAACCCAATTCATCAGAGAAAATTTTAGTTTTTTTTCCGCCAATCATGGTAACTTCAATTAAATAACTTTTTTTATTCAGGTAAGCGTCCTTGACTTTTTTCTGTGCAAAAATTGAGTTTACAAAAAATGTAAAAACTATAAGAGTGGCAATTGTTTTAAAGGTATTCATATAAGTTGTTAATTAATTTTTTAAAATAGTAACATGTCCTCTTTTCTCGCCTTGTTCAGGGTCCGAAACCGAAAGAACATAAAAATAAGTTCCCTCGGCTAATTTCTCTCCATCCCAATCGTTTTTGTAATCATCGTTTTCATGCACTTTGCGTCCCCATCGGTTGTAAATTTTTACTCCGCTTCCGGGATATTGATCTAAATTTTCTACAAAAAATGTATCATTAAAACCATCACCGTTAGGAGTAAAAATATTTGGAACAATTACATCGCATTGCACAACCACTTCAATGGAATCAGAGTAGGCAAAATTGCCGCACGTATCTGTAACTGTTACAAAGTATTTTGTGGTTTCAAGGGGAACTACAACAACTGAATCGCCCACTCCGGCATCGTTGCTCCATGTAAATGTAAGCGGTCCACTTCCGCCTGTTGCAGTTGCTTTCAGTGTTGCAGATTCGTCAGGAGTACAGATATTATAATCCTCACCTTTTTGCACTTTTATTGAATCTACACTTTGTATATAGATTGTTGCATAAAGTGTATCACCTCCGCAACCGCTAATGAAATCAATGGTAAGTGTAATGGTTTCTACGCTGTCAGGAATTCCATCAACAAAAGCATCTACTACTAATTGCTCATTGAATTGTCCTTGCGGAATTACAATACTGTCGGGAATTTGATTGTAATCTAAACCCGGTATTGCCGTGCCTTGTATATTAAAATTAATTGTAAAAGCTGAACTTGTGTCGGGACGCGAAAAAGTAAATACTGCCGACCCGCAACCTTCAACAATTGTTGAATCGTCCGATGCAGAAGCTGTAGCTGTAATCTGAACACCAGATGTACCAAAACTACCGGCTTCCAGAAAAACGCCTGAATCGTAAACACCGTCACCTCCATCTGCAATAGCAATTTTTATGTGGTAGGTTTCACCACACTGAACTATAGCCTGAGCCACTAAGGGAGTTGTAAAACCATCGTACTGCACAGTTGAACCATTGCAGTTATCTACATAATACTGGCAGTTTGAGCAGGGGCCGTTTGGGCCGCCCAAATCGCAATTATTATCACCATTATTCAAATCATTAATAGTAACAGGAGTTGTTGTTCCCGGAATGATGGCTACATTTTCAGAATTGTTAGAGTAAGGACCTGTGATTCCGGGTCCGGAAATAAAAAAACCAAATGCATCGTTTACAATACCACCAACAAATTCAGGATATTCTTCTGAAGAAAAAACATAGTTAAAGCGAAGAGTGTCTGAAGCCGGAACAAAGTCAAATTCAAGAATCGAAGCATCAAAAGTTGTAACACCTGAAATGATATTCAGATCGGCATCACCAGCTCTGATATTATCCAGTCCCAGATTACCCAAAGTATTTGGGCCTACTGCATTTGTGAGATTACCTGTTGTAAGCAAAATACCGTTTGGAATACCGATGTTACTTGCAGTTCCGTTAAACGATCCAATTGCCACCGGGGCACCGGTATATGTTACATTACTTACCGAAACACCATTACCAATTAAT
>SXHM01000299.1 GCA_005773695.1 Bacteroidota bacterium | reverse complement strand
GCTGATTTCTGCCGAGAATTAGATAGATGTTACCCAGATTATTGTACGAATTAGACATGCGTAACTTGTCATTTCGTTCAATATAAACCTTAAGGGCTTTAAGATTGTAATCAAGCGCAAGGTTGTACTTCCCTGCATTTTTATTCAGAGTACCAAGCGTAGCAAGGCTTTTTGCCTTTTCAAACGGGTCGTTGATATCAATGGAAAGTTTTAGTGCTTCCCTTGCATATTCAAATGCTTTATCGGGGTCATTGGCGCGAAAATCCCAACAGAGCAAACGAAGTGTATTTATTTTGGCGGTATCTGTTTTTGCGGTTTTAACTATCCGCAATAGGCTGTCAATATTCTGATTCTGTGCATACACAGCAAACGGCAATAAAACTGCTGCAAGAATAAAGGGAATGAAAAAAGAAAGATGCCTTATCTTCACAATAACTGTAAAGATAGAAAACAAATTACATCGGACGGGCAAGTGCCATCAGCACAATTGTTGCAGCAAGGTGCCATGCAACTAATCTTACGCCTTTGGCAAGTTTTGCTTTCAGCGCGCCAATTTCCTCGGCTTGCTCAGGTGTTGGTGGTCCGCCTGCTTTAGCAATTGCTTCAGCAACTTTTGCCATACGATCAACTGCCGGTTTGCTTACCATCAAGCCAATCATATAAGCGCCAAAAGCCAATACCCCACCAATTGTAAAAAGCAGACCTTCCTGAGTTGTAAACCAATCAGCCTGAAAATTTCCTGAACGAATCATCAGCAAACGAAAACCGGTTATAATATTTAGTGTTGAAAGAATGGTCATCCACATGGGCAATTTATTGGTACGCGAAAGCTGTTGCATAAACTTATTGCCTTCCTGACCAATTGCAGCAACTGCGGGGTTAATAAATGCGGCAAGGTAAATAACAGCGCCTGCCCAGAAAATGCCTGTGCCGATGTGCAGCAGGCGAAGTGTATAAATTTCGTAAATCATAGGGTTTTAGTTTTGTGCAATTTTAACAAAATCTGAAATAGCATTACAAACTATCTTCACTATCTTTGTAATCAGCCTTCCGCAAATTTCAGGATTGATTTTTGTGGAAAAAGAAAAAGGGTTGCATCAGACAAACGATTACAAACTTTACGTCTCTGTGCCTTTGCGGTGAAAGATTAAAAAATGGAAAACTACAATACACTCATCCAAAAGTTAGATGAGTTTATCCGAAAATATTACAAGAACCAACTTATCCGTGGCGCGCTTTACACCGTAGCAGTTGGTGTCGCGTTTTTTCTGAGCATTGTTTTTCTGGAGCATTTCGGGCATTTCGGAACTGCGGTACGTACAGGATTATTCTATTCTTTTCTTGCCGTAAATGCAGTTATTCTTTACCGCTTAGTAGTGCTGCCACTTATTCACCTCAACCGAATGGGAAAAATAATTTCTTACGAAGAAGCATCGCAAATCATTGGCAAACACTTTTCAAACGTAAGCGATAAATTGCTTAACACGCTGCAGCTGAAACAAATTGCCGACAGCGGAAATGCAAGTTCGCGTGAATTACTTTATGCCAGCATTGACCAGAAAACCGCTGAACTGAAACCTGTTCCTTTTGTTGCCGCCATTGATTTATCCGAGAATAAAAAATATTTGCGTTATGCGTTGCCGCCTGTGTTGGTTGCTCTTCTGCTTGTTATTGTTGCTCCGAATATTTTGCGCGAAAGCACAACACGATTGGTAAATCACAACACCTATTTTGAAGCGATTGCACCGTTTAAATTCATTATCGAGAACAACGATTTACGCGCCATGCAGCACGAAGATTTTACCCTGAACCTGAAAATGCAAGGCGAAGAAATTCCTGCCGAAGTGTTCGTGGAAGTTGATGACAACCTTTACAGGCTTGATAAACAAAGTACAGTCGGGTTCAGCTACATTTTAAAAAATCTGCAAAAGACAACTCCCTTTCGTTTGTATGCCGATGGTTTTTATTCCAAAGAATATGAGCTGATTGCGCTGCCAAAACCTTTGGTACTGAACTTTAACATTGTGTTGGATTATCCTGATTACACCGGACGCAGAGACGAAACCGTAAACAATACAGGCGACCTTACTGTACCTGCCGGAACCAAAGCAGCATGGAACTTTAACACCCGCGATGCACGCGAACTGCGCATGAGTTTTGGCGATACTGCTTTTGCTGTAAATGCTGCAAGTGCTGATAATTTCTCCTATTCATCGCGCCTGTTTAAAAACAAACAATATTCTGTTATTGTCTCCAACGAGTTTTTGCAAAGCAATGATTCAATTCTGTATCACGTGACTGTAATACCCGATGCTTTTCCTGCAATTGAAGTGGAAGAAAAGCAGGATTCTCTTTCTTCAAAACTGGTTTACTTCAGCGGCATGGTGAAAGACGATTACGGTTTTAAAAAACTGAATTTCGTTTATCGTTTTCTTAATTCTGATGATGCAGAAAAGAAAGAAAAGGTATTTGCTGAAGATGTGTTCATCACCAAAAATAAACAGAGCGACCAGTTTTTTTATTCATGGGATGTAAACCCACTGAACATTCAGCCGGGAGATAATATTGAGTATTATTTTGAGGTGTGGGACAATGATGGTGTGAGTGGAAGCAAGGCTACTCGCAGCGAGAAAAAATTATACAAAGCACCAACATTGAGCGAGCTTTCAAAAGAAAACGAAAAGAAATCGAGCGAACTGAAAAAGGATATGGAGCAGAGTATCAAGGATGCAAAAGCACTGCAAAAAGAAGTGGCTGAACTGAACAAAAAATTGTTTGAAAAGAAAAACCTGACCTGGGAAGACCGCAAGAATATTCAAAGTCTGCTTGACAAACAGAAGAAACTGGAGAATGAAATGCAGGAAATTCAGCAGGAGAATAAAAAGAAAAATAATCAGCTAAATGAATTTAACCAGTTGAGCCCCGAGTTGTTGGAAAAACAAAAGCAATTGGAAAAAATGTTTGACGAATTAATGACTCCCGAAATGAAGGAACTCTTCCGACAGATGGAAGAAATGATGGAGAAAATGGACAAAGACAAAGCGCGTGAGATGTTGGAAAAAATGGAAATGACCAACGAAGACTTATCGAAAGAAATGGACAGACAATTGGAGATTTTTAAGCAATTGGAGTTTGAACAAAAGCTGAATGAGTCGATTGAAAAGCTGAACAAATTAGCGGAAGAAGAAGAAAAACTTTCGGAAGAAACGAAGGAGAAAAAAGGTGATGCAACTGAAGAAAAAGAAAAACAGGAAGAGCTTAACAAAGAATTTGAAGACCTGAAAAAAGACCTTGATGAGTTAGAGAAAAAGAACAGCGAATTGGAGCAACCAAATAATATGGAAGATACCAACGAAGATGAAAAAGGCATTGAAGAAGATATGGAAAAAAGCTCGGAGGAATTGGGCGAACAGAAAAATCAGAAAGCTTCACAATCTCAGAAAAGTGCATCGCAAAAAATGAAAAGCCTGTCGCAAAAAATGCAGGCCATGCAACAGCAGATGCAACAGGAACAACAAAGTGAAGACATAAAATCACTGCGCGATATTCTGGAAAACCTGCTCACGCTTTCGTTTGATCAGGAGAAGCTGATGGGTAAATTAAAAAATACCAATCGCAATGACCCGGGTTTTACTTCAATTGCCCGCGAACAATTAAAACTGAAAAATGATTCTAAATTAATTGAAGACTCGCTTTTTGCATTAAGCAAACGCGTGGTTCAATTGCAAACGATTGTTAACCGCGAAATCCGTAATATCAATCAAAATATGGATGTTGCCATTGAAAATCTTGCCGAACGTCAGACTTCTATGGCCCAAAACCGCCAACAACTGACCATGACTTCAATTAATAATCTTGCGCTGATGCTGAGTGAAGTTGTACAACAAATGCAACAGATGCAGGCACAAAGCAAACCCGGACAAGGCTCTTGCAGCAAGCCCGGACAAGGTCAGGGAAAACCCAGCGCAGCCACCATGAAAGCATTGCAGGAGCAATTGAATAAGCAAATTGAGGAGATGCAAAAAGGAATGAAGAAAGGGGAGAAACCGGGGGAGAAACCAGGAGGTTCACAAGGTAAAGGTGGAATGAGCGAAGGACTTGCTAAAATGGCTGCCCAACAAGAAGCCATCCGCCAAATGTTGCAAGAAGTTGCCAGCGAATTAGATAAAAAGGGCAACGGCAAAGGATCGGGGGGCAATCTGGATAAACTTCATGATTTAATGGAAGAGACAGAAACCGATTTGGTAAACAAACGCATAACTGCTGAAACCTTGCGCAGACAACAAGAAATTCTTACCCGTTTGCTGGAAGCAGAAAAAGCAGAGCGTCAGCGTGATGAAGAGGAACGCAGAGAATCAAAAGAAGGAAAAAATGAGAAATTGAGTAACCCTCCTGTTTTTAATGAGTATAACAGACGAAAATTAAAAGAAACCGAGTTGTTGAAAACTGTTCCACCTTCACTGCAACCTTTTTACAGAGATAAGGTAAACGAGTATTTTAACAATACCAATCAATAATATCGTTACTCAGCATGAAACAAAAGAATCTGACATTCCCTTCTACTTCCGAAAGCCTGCATCTTGTTGAAGCGCTCATAGATGAAATAAGCGCAGAAATGCATCTTGATGAAGATTACTATGGGAATATTCTGATTGCTGTAACCGAAGCAGTAAACAATGCTATCAATCATGGAAACAAACAAGACCCTAACAAAACGGTGTTGTTTGTATTTACCGAAAATGATGACCATTCTATTACATTCCGCATTACCGATCAGGGAGCCGGCTTTGACTTTGAAAATATACCTGACCCAACCTCCCCTGAAAATCTGGAAAAAGTAAACGGACGCGGTGTGTTTTTGATGAAACAACTATCTGACGGAGTAACCTTTGATGACAACGGAAGGGTGGTTGAACTTTCGTTTAAACTGGCCCAGCACGCATAAGAACATTATATTCCTAAAATAAAGAACCCCATCCAGATTTGGATGGGGTTCTTTATTTTACCCCATTAAAATTCGTTAAATATTAGGTTTTGGCAAATAATAATTTATACATTCGCTTCATTAACAAATCATTATTTAATGAATAAATTTTTGCTCTCTGTTTTTTTCTGTCTACTATTTACAGCAACTGTCAACTCACAAAACCTTGTTCCAAACCCCAGCTTTGAAGATTTTATAACCTGCCCTAATTCATCCAGTCAGATGTTTTATGCAGTTCCATGGGTTCAGCCTCCTGGTCACCAAGGCACAAGCGATTATTTTAACGAGTGTTGTGTAAGCCCGATTCCATTGCAAAGCCCACCCGTTGGAGTTCCTGCCAATCTACTTGGAAATCAAGAAGCAAGAACAGGTGCTGCTTATGGCGGTTTTTTCAGCATTGACGGCCCTACGGATGGTGATTATAGGGAATATATTCAGGCTCCGCTTACACAACCCTTATCAGTTGGCATTCGTTACTGTGTACGTTTTTATATTTCGCTTTCAGACCAAAGCACAAATTCTACTGATGGAATAGGTGCTTATTTTTCTACTCAACCTGTTTCGGGTCCGGGTTCATTACCGCTTTCATTTCCTGCACAGGTAATGGTTGATACTATTATTACAAACTACCTTGGTTGGCAGGAAGTATATGGTGAATTTGTTGCCGACCAATCCTATTCATACATTACTATTGGTAATTTTAAAGTGCAGGGAACAACTACAATTGGCGCAGGCGCACCTGTCGACCCTAATCAAGTTCCGCCCGTACTTCCAATGCCCGGAGCTTATTATTTTATTGATGATGTGGAAGTATTTACAGAGGCAACCTGTCCTGTTCCATGTAATATAGAATTTACTAATGCCAGCACTGTTGCAGATTGCAACACCAATAACGGTGAAGCTGCGGTAACTGTAGAAAATGGTTCCGGTAATTATACATATCTGTGGGAAACCGGAGCAACTACTGAAACTCTTGCAGGTGTTGGTTATGGATTATATGAGGTAACAGTAGGTGATGGTCCCGGCTGCTCACGTTCAGTTGATGTTTTTGTAGGACAAAATTCATCACTTGCAGTAACGTTCAGTCCAGTTTTTTTACAGTGTGCTTCTTCTCCCGATGGGGAAGTGGATATTGATGTAGCAGGCGGAACAGCACCTTACACTTTTCTGTGGTCAACAGGTGATACAACCGAAGATTTAGATTCGGTTACAGGAGGAGTTTACAGCGTAGTGGTTACTGATGCAGATGGTTGCATGTTGACCGATTCAACAGAACTGACTTCAATTTTTGGTTCTGAGTATACTATTATAGCAACTGATGAATCATGTGCAGGAGCAGGAAACGGATCTTTATTTGTGCAGGCTGGCGGAACATTCCCATTTCCGCCAACAGCCTATTTATGGAGCAACGGTGGAACAACTGCCGGAATTTACAACCTCGCTCCGGGAATCTATACTGTTGAAGTAACCGATTTTTTCGGCTGTACAGAAACACTAACAGGAGTGGTGGAAAGCGGAACAGGAAATTTTAACGTTAACATTTCGCAACAAAATAATACGCTATATGCAACTACATCACCCAACTATCAGTGGTATTTTAATGGCAATCAAATTGCAGGCGCAACACAACAAACCTATAATATTACACAGAGCGGAAACTATTATGTAGTGGCAACAGGAGGAGGAAGCTGTATCGATACCTCCAACATCATTGAAGCCACCTATAACCCCGATAATATTCTTGAAAATGCCTTGCTTGAAAATGTATTGGTTTACCCAAATCCTGCCAACGAAGATCTGAATGTACTCATAACTCTCCGCAGTTCTGAAGCAACAGAAATAAAATTGCTGGATATTACAGGGCGTGTGGTTTGGAATTTTGCTAAACCCGAAAAAACAACCGAAACAAAATGCAGTATTTCTGTTATAGACTTTGCGGAAGGAATTTATGTTGTGAAGGCTTCAGCAGGTGCAGAGCAACAATACATTAAAGTAATCATTAAGTAAACTATCTCAATACTATAAATACCAATGAAAAATTCAATTACCCTTATTCTTGCATTTTGTTTATTGTTTCTTACAACTACTTTTGCCCAACTAAGCACACCCTCATGGTCAGTAAAGTTTGAAACATCAAAAGCCTTTATTGAAAACAAAGGACAGTTTGAGCAGCGTTTAAAAAGTGTGGAATCTAAAATTCTTTATGCGGTTGACAACGGTTCGGTGCAAATCTATTTCAGTCAAAAAGGATTGACTTATAAATTCGACCGCAAGGAGAAAAACAAAAACCGCAGAGATGGTGATGAAACACAGCCTCGCATCTTTTTTGAAAGCGATTTAGTGAACATGGTTTGGGAGGGTGCAAACCCAAATGCAGAATTAGTTGCCGAAGAACTAAATCCTGATTACTACACCTATGAAATGATGAAGAATGAAAAGGAATACTATGACATTACCCGTATCCGCGGATACAAAAAACTAGTGTATAAAAACCTGTATCCAAACATTGATGTGGAGTATGTTTTTCACCCGCAAGACGGAATAAAATATGCACTTATTCTGCATCCGGGAGCAGATGTCAGTCATGTGAAAATGAAGTATGCTGATGGCGAAAAATTAACGTTCACCAATTCAGGCGAAATTTTCATTGACACTAAATTCGGTGATATGGTTGACCATGCACCACAAACGTTTTATGCTGAAAATGATATTGCAATTTCTTCTCGCTTTATTCGTAACGGAAATACTGTTTCGTTTGAACTCGGAAATTACGACAACACCAAAACCGTTATAGTTGACCCTTGGGTTCAAACACCTGCGTTCGGAAACTCAAACGGAATGTGGGAAGTTGATGTAGATGGTGCAGGTAACGTTTATGCAATAGGAGGTGATATGCCTATGCAACTACGCAAATTTGATCCAACTACAGGTGCAACCACATGGACATACAACACTACTTATGATACCGCCAACTACTGGTTGGGCACTATGGCAACCGACCTTGCGGGTAACACATACGTTACCTCCGGTTCAACAGCAAATATCCGGAAAGTAAATGCGAATGGTGGTTTAACATGGAATGCTGGCGGTGGTGCTTTTGACGAATACTGGTGCATTGCTTTTAATTGCGATCAAACTAAGTTAATTGTAGGAGGAACATCAACAGGATTTTTTCCGCCATCAACAGCCAATGGGATTATTTTTGATATCAATACCAACAACGGAAACGTGATAACATCACAGGCTGTTGGAAGCAACAGGCCAGGTTTTCCAATCAATGATATTTCAGAAGTACGTTCCATTACCTCCTCTAAAAATGCGCGCTACTATTATCTAACCTTAGATACTATAGGAGCCATTGACGATAACCTCAGCGCTTGTCCTAATGGGAACGATGTAATCTTTGGAAAAAATCACGGATATGCCTTTAGTTACAAATCGGAGAACTACCGACCTAACAATGGCAACTCAGGCATTAAAGCCATTAAGGCAAACGCCAACTTTGTTTATACCCACAACGGAACAACCGTTCACAAACGTTCATTGATTGACGGTGCTATTATTTCCTCTGCTACAATTCCGGGCGGTGGGAGCACAGCAACGCTTGGCTTCAATCAACCTCACAACAACGGATTAGATATTGATGCCAGCGGAAACGTTTATGTCGGTTCAGCAAATGGTGTCTATAAATACGATGCTAATCTTACACAACTTTCTTCCTCAGCAACATCTTTTGCAGTGTATGATGTTGCAGTAGGCACAAACGGGAATGTAATTGTTTGCGGTGCAACAGGAGACCAGAACTCTACCTCACGCACAGGCTATGTTCAATCTTTTGCCATGTCGGCAGCTGCACCTATAACCTTGGAATGCTGTGATGCCAACATCTGCTCGGCAGGTCCTTTTTGCAGTGATGACCCAACGGTTACCTTAACTCCATCCGGAACTTCAGGCACTTGGAGTGGTCCCGGTATATCAGGTAACGGAGTATTTAATCCTGCAACTGCTGGCGCAGGAACTCATACCATCACCAACACTCTGGGTTGCGGAAGTGGTGCCATAAACATTACGGTGCTCACTTGTGTTGCGCTTGATATTTGTCTTGAATCAAATGGAACGCTAACCGCCAACACGGGTGTAGGTCCATTTACCTGGGAAGACACCCAACAAATCCAGGATTGCAGCGGGTGCTTTCTGGGTTGCAACTTCCCTCCGGGGTGTGCTACTACTACTTCGGGTTTTGCAGCATTCGGAGGCACAGCAGCCACCACCTCTGCCGCACCTGCTGCTTACCCGGTTCGTGTTACCGATAATCATGGAAATACAATAACCATTAACAGTTCAGGTTCGTTGTCTAACTGCTCACAAACCTGCACACTTACTTTATCAACCTCAACTACAGCTGCCACCTGCGGAAATACAAATGGTGGTGCTTCGGTAAGCATTACTGCCGGTTCAGGACCTTACACCTATTCATGGTCACCGGGTGGAGCTACTTCAGCTTCTATCTCTAACGTGGCAGGAGGCAACTATACAGTTACCGTTACCAGTCAGGGAGGGGCCTGTACCGAAACAGCTTCTGTTTCAGTTGCGGAGAGCGGAGGTATAACCTTATCTTCTTCCTCAACACAAGCAACCTGCGGAAACTCAAATGGCGGGGCTTCGGTTTCCATTACTGCCGGAACGGGTCCTTTCACTTACTCATGGTCACCGGGAGGAGCTACAACCAGTGCTATCTCTAATGTTGCAGCAGGAGATTACACAGTAACTGTTAACGGAGCCAACAATTGTACTTCAACCGCTACGGTAACTGTTTCTTCAACCAATGCCATAATCCTCTCCAACAACTCAACAAATACTACCTGCGGCAACAGCAACGGAACAGTATCAACAAGTATTACAGCAGGAACAGGGCCATATACGTATGAATGGTCACCGGGAGGAGCAACGACAGCTTCGGTGTCTAACCTTGCCAGTGGCAACTACACTGTTACCGTAACCGGTGCGGGAGGCTGCACAGCAAGCGGCACCATTTCGGTTGGCAGTTCAACCGCGCTTAGTGTTACACCTTCGGCAACGGCAGCAAGCTGTAACCAAAGTAATGGTTCGGCTTCGGTTTCGGTTTCGGGTGGTTCAGGAACGTATACTTATTTGTGGGAAAATCAGGCAACAACAAGTTCTATCAGCAATTTAGCTACAGGAGAATATGATGTAACCATTAATGATGGTCAGGGTTGCACAAGTACCGAAACAGTTTCGGTTCCCCAGAATTCATCGTTAACCGGGTCTGCTTCTTTAACGGAGGTTCAGTGCGGACAAACCAACAGCGGAGCTATTGACCTTTCTGTAAGCGGAGGAACTCCGGGCTTTACCTATGCATGGTCACCGGGAGGAGCAACCACCCAAGACCTGAGCGGACTT
>SXHM01000025.1 GCA_005773695.1 Bacteroidota bacterium | reverse complement strand
GAGCGGCTCATCCAATAATGCTACTGGTGTATCACTGAAAAAGCAAAGTGCCAGCTTTACACGCTGCTTCATGCCGGATGAGAAATATTTCAGTTGCTTGTTGGCAGATTTGGTAAGACCTGTTGCTTCCAATACTTCACTTGCCTTAAGGTTTTTTAAAAACGGTTTAAAGTTGGAATGAAATTGCAGTGTTTCGGTTAGGGTAAATTCTTCGGGTAATTCCATGTAAGGCGATGCAAATGAGAAATAGCGGAATACATCATCGATGTCTATTTCTTTTCCTTCGTGTTTGTAAATTATTTTTCCTTCTGATGGTGCAATGTTTCCCAGAATAGTTTGTAGTAAGGTTGATTTTCCCGAGCCGTTTGCACCTAATAATACAACGTGCTCACCGGATTTGAATTCATCATTCACACCTCGGAATATCCATTCCTGGTTGTAACGTTTGCCGGTGTTGTCGAGGGTGATGTTCATTAATAAGCCACTAAATCCATTAACTGTTTTTCAAACCTATTCTTAGGTAAAAAATTCTGTTCCAGTTCTGATACAAAAGGCACGGGTGTATCCAAACTTGCCGAGCGCACCACAGGCGCATCCAGATATTCAAAGCAATTCTCGTTGATGAATGCGCTTAGTTCCGCTCCAATGCCACCAATCAGCGTGTCTTCATGCAGTATAATTACTTTACCTGTTTTCTTCACCGTTTCAAGAATGGCTTCTTTGTCAAAAGGTAAAAGTGTTCTCAGGTCAAGCAAATCGGCTTTTACAAGTGGGTTTTTATCCAAGGTTTCCAATGCCCAATGAACACCATAACCATACGTGATAATGGTTACATCATTCCCTGTTTTCACAAGGTTTGCTTTTCCTATTTCAATGGTGTAATAATCATCAGGCACCTCACCCGAAATGCTGCGGTATAGGGCCTTGTGCTCAAAAAATAAAACAGGATTAGGGTCTTCGATTGCCGCTGTTAGCAGACCTTTTGCATCAGCCGGAAAAGCAGGGTAAACAATTTTTAAACCCGGAACATGGAAGAACCATGCTTCGTTACTTTGCGAGTGAAATGGTCCTGCTGCAACGCCTCCCCCTGTAGGCATGCGCACCACCACATCCGCATTTTGTCCCCATCGCCAGTGTGATTTGGCAAGGTTATTTACAATCTGATTGAAACCACAGGTAACAAAATCTGCAAACTGCATTTCCACCATTGCTTTGTAACCGTTGATAGATAGGCCCA
Source organism: Bacteroidota bacterium (assembly GCA_005773695.1). The sequence continues at coordinate 2,812 of SXHM01000025.1, read as the reverse complement.
ATCCTGCACCTATAATGGCAGATTCGCAAAGAGGAGTATTGCGCACTCGCTCTTTTCCAAATTCTGTAACAAAGCCATCTGTAACCTTAAAAACGCCACCGTATTCGGCAATATCTTGTCCCATCAAAATAAGGTTGGGATGTTTTTGCATGGCTTGTTTCAGCCCTCCCGAAATGGCATCTATAAGCCGCAGCATATTGATTCTACCTGAAGCAGCTGGCTGTATTTTTACTTCTGATTTTTTAAATAAATCAGCATATTCTATTTCGGTATCAGGCTTAATCAAAGGCTCATCAAAAGCAATTTTCAAACCTTCTTCAATCTCCGTTTTCAGTTGTTTTCTGTTATCAGCAATTTGTTGTTCATCCAGAATTTTCTGTTCCAGCAAATAGCTTTCGTAGTTAGTCAACGGGTCTTGTTTCGACCATTCCTCCTGCAAGCCTTCCGGATAATATTTTGTGCCCGAAGCCTCTTCGTGTCCGCGCATACGAAAGGTCATACACTCCAAAATAAACGGGCGATTCTTCTTTTGAATTTTTTCACGCAGTGTTAAAACTGCATCATAAACTTCTAGAATATTATTGCCGTCTACCTGCACTCCTTCAATGCCGTATCCAATAGCTTTATCAATAAACTGCTTGCATCGAAACTGTTCTGCAGATGGCGTTGAAAGTCCCCAGTAGTTGTTTTCGATAATAAATATCACCGGCAAATCCCAAACAGCAGCAACGTTTATTGATTCATGAAAATCACCTTCGCTTGCACCGCCATCGCCAGTAAAAACTGCGGTTACTTTTTTGTTATTCTTTAACAGGTTTCCGAGCGCAATTCCATCGGCAACGCCCATTTGCGGACCAAGGTGCGAAATCATTCCCACAATGTTATAATCTTTTGCACCAAAGTGAAACGAGCGGTCGCGCCCTTTGGTAAAGCCCGACATTTTTCCCTGAAACTGTGCAAACAAACGCGAAAGAGGAATTTCTCTTCCCGTAAAAATTCCAAGGTTGCGGTGCATGGGCAAAATGAATTCTTCTTTGTCCATTGCCAAAGCCGTTCCCACCGAAATAGCTTCCTGTCCCATTCCCGAAAACCATTTGGATATTTTTCCCTGACGCAACAGCAACAGCATCTTTTCTTCTATCATCCTTGGTTTAAGAAGTTGATAGTAAAGTTGCAGCAGCGTTTCGTCAGAATATTTTTTGCGGTTGAATTTCATTGCCTCAATTATTAGCGCGCGTAAAAGTATCTAAAAACCCTAACTTTGCTTATTCAAATGGCACAGGAAATTATAGTCGGAATTCTCTTTATAACAGCAGTTTATTTTGTGGGCAGAAAAATCTATAAAGAAACGTTTGCTCATAAAGCGAAGCCCGGCTGTGAAAAATGCCAAGCGGACAAGAAATAACAATTATGAAATCACAAATTAAAACTATAGCGATCTTCACTTCAGGAGGCGATTCTCCAGGAATGAATGCTGCTATCCGTGCAGTTGTCAGAACTGCTTTACATCATGGTATTAAAGTATTCGGTATCATGCATGGTTATGACGGTATGATAAAAGGAGAATTCATTTTGCTTGATGCAACATCGGTAAGCGGAATAATTCAGCGAGGAGGAACCATTCTTAAAACTGCGAGGAGCAAACGTTTTATGACTAAAGAAGGAATGAAAGAAGCTGCTGTACAACTCAAAAAACACAAAGTTGATGCGGTGGTAGCAATTGGTGGTGACGGAACGTTCAAAGGTGCATTGGAATTTTATTCAGTTTGCAAAATTCCTTTTGTTGGCTTGCCCGGTACAATTGACAATGACCTTGCAGGCTCTGATTATACAATTGGATACGATACTGCTGTAAACACAGTTATTCAGGCTGTAGATAAAATACGAGATACAGCAGAGTCGCACGACCGTTTATTTTTTGTTGAGGTAATGGGTCGCGATGCAGGATTAATTGCTCTGAATAGCGGAATTGGTGTAGGAGCAGAAGCTATTCTTATTCCCGAAACAAAAACCTATATTGATGATTTAATCAAGTTGTTGCAAAAGGGCTGGAAACGAAAAAAATCGAGTTATATTATAATCGTAGCCGAAGGTGATGATGCCGGAGGAGCTTATGAGGTAGCTGAAAAAGTTAAGATTAAGTTTGATAAATTGGATACACGCATTTCTGTGCTAGGTCATTTGCAACGCGGAGGTAATCCAACGGCAAACGATAGGCTGCTTGCAACACGCTTAGGATTTGAGGCAGTTGAAGCTTTAGTGAAAGGGAAGAAAAACGTGATGGTGGGAATAGTTGACAAGAAAGTGAATTACACTCCATTTTTAAGAGCAGTTAAATATCATGCAAAGCCTGATAAATCGCTCATGGAAATGGTGAATATTCTTTCTGCATAATTTACATGCAACGGATTTGTTTTCTACTTCTGTTCTTTATTTCTAATTATGCATTCGGGCAATATGCTATCCGAAATGGTGTCAGTATTCCGGCTTCCGATACGCTTCGGGTGTTTGTTGTTTTTGCTGAACTTGATTTTTCGCAAGGTCCTTGCCCCAATAATTTACCAGATAATCTAAATGGTTCGTGGCCTATAGACAAAAGGGGTAAAACTCTTTTGCCGCTTGATGCCAATACTTTTTTTGATTCTGCATTAAAGCCGGGTCAACATCCTAAAGGTTTTATTACCGATTATTATCATTCAGCTTCCTTCGGAAAATATGTTTTGCTGGGCGATTACCTCCCTGAAGTGATATCGGTTCCGTGCAGCAAAGTACGTATTGGTGATAATTGTGTAAACACCGTTTTGAAAATGTT
>SXHM01000298.1 GCA_005773695.1 Bacteroidota bacterium | reverse complement strand
GCACTGGTCAATTTGAGCCGGCAAAGGTGGTCAGTTTAAACCGGTCTGAGGTGGTCAATTTCACAGGATTTTGCAGTTGCCTGATGGAGAAACAGTTGTAGACTCAATTATTTTCGGTTCAATGATAACTGACCACTCGTATGGCCGACAAACAGATGGCGATGTAACATGGGTAGATTTCGTTTTTACCACACCTGGGTTCTCAAATAATCAAACGGTAGGAATTAATGATCAGGACAATTTACAACCCTTTGAGGTTTTTCCTAACCCGGTAAAAAGTGGTGACAAAATATTCTTCAATAAGTTAGCTTCAATATCGCTATATGACGCAATGGGTCAGCTAATTTCTTCTTCAGAAGATATTGTATTCTTTAATATATCTGAACTGAATTCAGGTGTATATTTAATTAAGACTGACAAAGGAGAATTGGTAAAATTTGTCAAGCTTTAATTGTTAAAGTCCCAGCACCTCTGTTCCCTGTTCAAATACAATATCCACAGGAATACCTAGGCCGGAAAGCTTGTCTAATTCCTTTTGCAATTCAGGACCAATACTACCTTTTTCTTCCATTAGTTTGGTAACTGCATCGTAATCACCATTTCCTTGAAGGGTAATTATTAATGTAGAAAGTGAGTTCATTGCTACCTTCATTTTTTCAAAATCAACTCGGTAAGTTCCGTTATTTACATCGCGGGTAAACGCACCCTTCTCTGCAAAATAGTTAAAGCGTAACATATTTGCTTTTCCGTGTGCACTGCTTGCCCCAAAGCGCACCGATCGAAAAATGCCCGCAAGAAATGTAACATAGGTATCCATTACTTCACCTTCTTTTATTTCACCTTTCTCGTATAGTTTGGTTTCCATGTAAAGTCCCAAGATATCAGCTTTGCCTTCTTCCAGTGCTGAGAATTTGTCTTTCAAAGCCTCCCGCACTGTGCCTTTGCCGTTAATAGTTTGTTTAATTCCTAATCCATGAGCCACTTCATGAAACATTGTATTGCCAAAGAAAGCATCGAACGTAATATGTTTGCGCTGGTCTTCTGCAATCAGGGTATTGCTGATAGGTACAAGTATTTTATCAAATTTAGCACGCATTGCGTTTTTAAGTTGCGAACGTCTGGTTCCTTTTTTTACCTGTATTTCCTCATCGTTGGGAAGGTTCACTGCAATGGTTTTGCTGCCTGCATTGCAATCACCTGCGTAGTAAACAACATCATAAGCATTCAATTCTGAATCTGTTCCCGGACTTTCTTTTTTATATTTCTCATCAACAGGAAGCGAGGCCTGTCACTCCGGAAGAAATGAAACATATCGTTCCAGTTTTTTGCTCCAATCTTTGTCTTTGATGAAAACATAAGCTTCATTCGAAGCTTTGTATCCGTATATTTTGTCTTCATAACTTTCAATCGGACCAATTACAATATCTATTCCGTTGGTCTTCATGTCAAGCCATGCATAATCGCTGGCAGTATAATCATCAGTCAGAAGGGCTTCTGCACGCAGTGTTAAATATTTTTTAAGCGCGGCATCTTCGGAAAGTTCTGCTGCTTGTTTTAGCAATGAGGATGCTTTTTCAACGCGGGCTTTATATGCAATATGATAAGGAACTGTAATTAATTCACCTTTTTCGTTTCTGCTTAAAACAGTGTATAAACTCTTTTTGTCATCCGATTTGAAGGTTTCAAATTCTTCTTTTGTCATATTAGAGGGATAAAAATTTGCCCCATCCGGTTTTGCTCCTATTCCTTTTACAAATGAGCTATCGCCATTTAATCTGTCCCATGGACCATAGTTTATTTTTACCAATTCACGTGTTGCTGAATCATTGATGGTGCCAATCAAGGAATCTAAATTCCCATATGCCTGTATCTTGAATATTTCATTCATCTCTTTTGCTGCTTCAATAAAAAGTGAAATCATTTTCTTTTCATTTCCACTGAGGTGGCTTAGATCTGAAGTAAGTTTTACAGGTGCGTATATCTTCAGTCTTTCTGCATTTGGATTGGTTTGAATAGTTTCAGATTCTTCTTGAGATTTTTGATTGTTGCTGCACGAAAATGTTGTAACCAGCAGGCTTAATATTGTAATAAGTTTGAAGTTTTTCATTTTGATTTTTAAGTAATTAACGATATATCCCTTCCGTTAGAAGGATTATAACTGGGTTAATAAAAATAGAGAATAGCTTATGTATTGGCGCCTACAATCAGCAGTATTAATCCTAAAATACACCCGCTAACAAGTGAAATAAGAAGGGCAACAGTAGCCCAGTTTGAAAATAGCATAACAGAAAGCGTTAACAAACTACCACCACCGATTGTAGCTCCAAGAGATTTTAAGTAATTAAATCGGTTAGTTTGATTAGTGCCAGAGGTGTTTTTCTTAAACACTAATTTATCATAGCAGTACTTTGCAGTTGTTTTAATTTTTGACCCGGTAAAATATTTCAGAATTGGATTTTGGAAAAACTTATTCTTCACTTTTGTTGATTTTTCAACTGAAGAAAGAATTATCGTTTCTTCAGCAAGCATAGTATTAGTGGTTTGTATTTCAGGCAGAGGTGAATAAGTGGTTTCGTTTGCCTCACTTGTTATTTTCTCTGCTTCTATTATTGCAGTGTGTTCAATTTTATTTGACGAAACTGAACCTCTATTCTTTTCATTCTTTTTTGCAAGATCAACATGATAGCCTTTGTTGTATTTACGTTTTTCAAAAGACAACAATTTTGACGCACAGCCTGAATTTACTATAACTGCAACCGAAATAATTATTAGTAAAAGAATGTTTTTCATGTTTGAATGATTTTTTACAAACCTATAAAAAAAATTAACGATTTATTTAATGTTAAGAAATCGACAATTACTTTTCGAAAAACTCAAGAGCATCTTCAACTGAAATAGGTTTCTCATTCAGGTATGATTTTACTTTTAGTTTATTGATTCCACGTTTTGTTAATTCTGTTTGCAATTTCTGTGCATCGTTGAAATTATCAAAAGAACCGAAAGTATAAATCTTTAAGCCTCCCGGAGTTGTTTGCATTTGCATCCCGTAATTAGAAATTACATCATTGAATTTTTTTACATCAAATTCACCACGGTATTCTTCTGTCTGTACTTTAAAGGTAAGTACATCTGCTCCCAAAGTGTTTTTATATTGTAATTTCAGTTCTGGATTTGACTTAATAAGTTTGTCTAATTTTGCTGTAACTTCTTTTACTTTGTTTTCTTTTAGCCCGAATGCATCATTAAGTCCTTGCTGAATTAACTGGTTCTGAATTTTTTCAGCATCTTCAAATTTTTCATAAGACCCAATTGTGAAAATTGTAATGGAATCATTAACTTTTGATTGAACAACTCCAGGGATTTCGTCTATTTTTTTCTGAATTTCCTGTGGTACATTTCTTCCGTATGCACCTACCTGTACGGTAAAATTGCCACCTTTTTCACCTGTACTTCCTTCTGCCTGCATAACAGTGTTGTTCACACCTTTGCGGTTAAATGGTTTCATAGATTCAAACTCTTCGTCAGTAGGTTGAACATAGTTTGATTTTGGCGCAGTTGACGGTTCTGTTTGATCAAGTTCGCTTACATCACCTAAATCAGCATCATTGTAATAATCTTTTGGCAGTTTGTATTTTTCAATGTCTTTGCTTTTGGTGCTTTTTGAAGAGAAAGGTTCTTCGCTCCATAATGCATAGCTGAAACCAATACTGGAAAACATAAAGTTATCGTTTGCTGAGTTTCCTTTACGTGCACCTTCACCTGCATCTGAAATGTTATCAATAAGGTCGGTAAAATT
>SXHM01000297.1 GCA_005773695.1 Bacteroidota bacterium | reverse complement strand
ATAATCATACAAAGCTTTCATTGTTCCCGAGAACGATTTGTTTGTGATTTTATGCAGATTGCTAACAGCTATGCGCGAAGCTAACAGTGCATAATCAGGATGTTTGATGGTGAATGAAGCCGCCACTTCGGCAGCAAGGTTATCTAACTCAATAGTAGTAACACCTTCATAAATTCCTTTGATAACCTTCATGGCCACCGGCACCGGGTCAACAATAGGATTTAAGCCGTAGCAAAGTTTTTGAATGCGCGCGGTGATTTTGTCAAATTTGATTGACTCGCGTCTACCATCTCGTTTAATAACGTACATAGTTAAAAGGTATTAAGTATTATTATATCTGTTCAGAATAAAAATTAAAATTCTTCGTCTAAACTAAATTGTTGTTCTGCTGAACTGCTCATTACGCCTGACTTCTGGTATTCACTTACCCGCTTTTCAAAGAAATTGGTTTTGCCTTGCAGCGAAATCATTTCCATAAAGTCAAACGGATTTTTTGCGTTATAAATTTTTCCAACGCCAAGTGATATTAATAATCTGTCGGCACAAAATTCAATGTATTGGCACATCAATTCTGCGTTCATGCCAATTAATTTTACCGGAAGCGCATCGCTTACAAATTCTTTTTCGTACTCCACTGAATTGGCAATAATTTCTTTTACGCTTTCTTCAGGAAGTTTATTTACCAACTGGCTGTAGAGCATGCAAGCAAAGTCGCAGTGCAAACCTTCGTCACGCGAAATCAATTCGTTTGAAAAACTTAGACCGGGCATCAAGCCTCGTTTTTTTAACCAAAAGATTGAGCAAAAACTTCCAGAGAAGAAAATGCCTTCCACTGCCGCAAAAGCAACTAATCTTTCTGCAAAAGAACCTTTGTTAATCCAACGCACTGCCCACTCTGCTTTTTTCTTTACGCAGGGTAATGTATCAATTGCTTTGAAAAGATGATTTTTTTCTGTGGTGTCTTTGATATAGGTGTCAATCAGTAACGAATAGGTTTCGGAGTGGATATTTTCCATCATTACCTGAAAGCCATAGAAACAGCGGGCTTCAGGATATTGCACTTCATTTAAAAAATTGATTGCAAGGTTTTCATTTACAATTCCATCGCTTGCTGCGAAAAATGCAAGCACGTGTTTAATGAAATGGCGTTCGTCATCATTCAATTTGTTTTCCCAATCAACTGTGTCTTGCGAAAGATCAATTTCTTCTGCTGTCCAGAAACTGGCTTCGGCTTTTTTATAAAAACTCCAGATATCATTATGCTTGATGGGGAACAACACAAAACGGTCAGTGTTTTCAACCAGAATTGGTTCTAACGGAAGTGATGTGTTTGCAGGTAAAACTTCCGAGATATTTACTTTTTCCTGTTGTTGTATTTTTTGCTCCATATATATTGTTTTTTACTCGGTAAATCTTAGTTTCCTAAGGTTTTTTGCCTGAAAAAAGCGTGAAAAGATCCCCATTCAAACTTTATAGCGCAATTTGCCGCCTAAAGTCTGCCTTTCACAGACAATCAACCTGATTTTTTGGAAATGAAGAAATTACGAGTTGTAACTACTTCGATTTTCGTTGCAGCAAATTTTGGATAATTTTTTTTAGGATTCCTTTCATAGTTTTAAACAATCGTGCAAAGTTTTTAACATTGCGGTAACACTGACTGTTTCATACATCGATAGCCCCTTTAGCAGCAATGGTTTCAGCGATTTATTAATTTTTAATTAATAAGCAGAAAATGGGAATTTAACTGTAAAAATTCTTCTTGTTTTTGTTCACAAGATGTTAAGAGATTGTTTAAAAGTGATTTACTTTTTTTTAAAGTGCTCCAACAGGTGGATGGTTTCAAAAACGGTGTAAAACAAGTAAAAAACAAGAAAGCAAACTGCGAAATGCATAGCATCGGCAGGCTTTGTCATAACATAGAGTGTTATGATCATAAGTAACATAAAGAGTTTGAGCATGGTGGCAGCCAGAAAATACCTGACAAACTGCTGCCCTCCTTTATTTCCTGATTGTATTGCGCCCCAGTGAAGTGAAGCAGTTATTACAAAATACAATGCAAGAATGAACCAGGCTTTTTGAAAAACATATTCGGGCTGAATAAAATTGTTCCATGCAAAAATGCCTGCGCCAATTGCCAGTGTAAAAAGAATAAGATTTCTTAAAAAGACTAACATGTATTATTTCTTCAAAAAATCACGGATTGCAAAAAATATGGCAAGAAAAACTGACAGCAGTGTGAGTACTAAGGTGAAAACAGGAAATTTTAGGGAAAGCAACTCGTCTAACTTTATTCCGCCCAGCACACCAATCAGGATAATGACAATCATTTGAATTGCCATTCCCGAGTAGCGGGCGTAGTCGTTAAGCTGTTTTTTCGGCTCTTTGGTTTTCTCCGGATTTTCCATGCTGCATGTCTTTTATTATAGCACCCATGCTGCAGGTTCCGGTAAACATTGCACCCGGCTCAATGGCTAATTTATTGGCATAAATATCACCGGTAAGTTTTGCGGTGGCTTTAAGACTAAGGAGTTCCGAAACTGAAATATTGGCTTTAATAGTTCCTTCAATATCAGCATTTTGGCATTTAATGTCGCCTTCAACTTTTCCGGTTGAGCCGATTACTATTTTGCCTTTGCAGGTGATAGAACCGATTAAAGTTCCGTCAATACGGATATGCCCTTCGGTTTGTATGCTTCCTTCTATAATGGTTCCGGCAAGAATACGGTTGCTTGAGTTTGGGTTAACATCTGAGCCACTATTTGATTTTGATGTTGTTTTGTTGTTGTTAAACATGATTAGTTTGTTTTGTTTTCAACAGTTTAATGTGCAAACATATCGTATTTAAAATTTAATAGCAAATAAAAATTTGGCGGCCACATACTAACTTTGTCCCGATTTACGTTCTATTATAAAAAAACCATGAAAATCAGCAGTTCACGCATTATTCTTACTGTTTTACTTTCCATTGTTTTAGCAGGCGTATCTATGGCGCAGGGGAGGTTTTCGGTTTATGTTGGGGTAGGGGCTATGTATTATTTGGGTGATTTGAAGGAAACTGCACTACCTGATTTTAAGACGGTTAAATTGGCCATCAATGCCGGTGTTCATTATGACATCAATACCCGTTGGGGTCTGCAATTGCATTATCTACATGGTTCACTTGCCGCTTCCGATTCTTACTCTTCAAATGCGAGTAAACAGTTACGCAACTTGGGTTTTTACTCTAAAATAGATGAGATTTCATTACGCATTACATTTAACATACTTCGTGAACGGGCAGGACGGGTTGTTCCTTATATAACAGTGGGTGGCGGTATATTTCATTTTAGTCCACTTTCGCATGGGGTGGCTTTGCAACCTCTTGGTACAGAGGGGCAATATGTACCCGGAGGCGGGTATGCCAAGGCCTATTCGCTATGGCAGCCGGTTATTCCGGTTGGATTGGGTGTGCGTTATCGTTTTCATTGCAACTGGGGCGTGAAACTGGAAGCTGTTTATCATGTTCTTTTCACAGATTATTTAGATGATGTAAGTACCGATTATCTTGCTCCTGATATTCTGGCTACTTCACCTGGTGGAGCAGCAACTGTTTATTATTCAGATCCTACAAATGGTGTAGCGAGACTTAACCGAGCAAAACGCGGTAATCCTGATCAAAAAGACAGTTTTATAGATGTCAGCTTTTCGCTGATTTACTATTTCGGGCGGTGTGATGGTAAAAATGCCAAAGGCGACCGCTATCAGAACTGCGAAGACTTATATAAGAACCTTCACTGATTCGGCCATCAGGGCTTCAATCTCATCTGCTTCCAACGGAATATCGGCCATCAGGTCAATTGGGTTGCCGTTTGTAACCAATATGTCGTTTTCTAAGCGAACTCCTATTTTTTCTGCTGGTATATATATTCCCGGCTCGCAGGTAAAAACCATTCCGGCCTGAACGGGTTTATTGAAATCACCCACATCATGAACATCTAATCCAAGAAAATGCGAAGTTCCATGCATAAAGTACTTTTTATACAAAGGTTGGTCGGGGTTTTGGTCGCGCACATCTTTTTCGGTGAACAGGCCAAGACCAATTAATTCTTTTTCGGTTATTTTTCCTACTTGCTTATTAAACTCGCTGATGATAATTCCTGGGCGAAGCATAGAGGTTGCTTCTTTCATAACACGGAGTACGGCATTGTAAACCTGCTTTTGGCGTTCGGTAAATTTGCCGTTTACAGGAAGGCACCGGGTTAAATCAGAAGCGTAGTTGGCATATTCGGCAGCTACATCCATAAGCAGGATATCACCGTCTTTGCACTCTTTATTATTGTCAACATAGTGCAACACGCAGGAGTTTAACCCTGAGGCGATAATTGGTCCGTAGGCAAAACCACGCGAGCGGTTGCGGACAAACTCATGGATAAGTTCGGCTTCAATTTCGTATTCCATTACGCCCGGCTTAACAAAGGCGAGGGTGCGCAGAAATCCTTTTTTTGTAATAGCGCAGGCTTGTTTGATTAACTCTACTTCGGTTTCTGATTTTATGGAGCGCAATTCCATCAACAGTGGAAAGCTGCGTTCGTAATTATGTAGGGGAAAACGTTCTTTGCACTTTTTAATAAAGCGGGCATCGCGGGTTTCTACCTCAATGGTAGCGCGCAGATGTTCGTTGGTGTTGAGGTAAACATTTTGGGCTTCGGCCATAACGGTGTTGAATACGCGCTCAAATTCAGAAAGCCAGAAAACGGTTTTTACTCCCGAAACATCGGTGGCTTCTTTTTTAGTGAGTTTGGCTCCTTCCCAAACGGCAATGTGCTCGTTGGTTTCGCGAACGAAGAGAATTTCTTTGTAGTCCTTATTTAATGAATCAGGGAAAAGGATGAGTATGCTTTCTTCCTGGTCGATGCCGCTGAGGTAAAACAGATCGCTGTTTTGGCGAAATGCCATAGTGCCATCGGCATTGGTGGGCATAATATCGTTGCTGTTGAAAATAGCAACTGAATTCGGTTTAAGTTTTTGGGTTAAGCGGTTGCGGTTTTCAATAAACAGTTTGTTGGGGATTTGAGCGTATTTCATCTGAATCAATTTTTTACAAAGATATAAAGATTGAAGATTGTGATATTTTTTGAAAAGAGTAGCTTTGAATTATGAAAACCTTTACCGAAACACAACGCTTTACCCAATGGTGGTTATGGTTAATTCTAATTGGAATTGCCGGCTTGCATGTTTATAGTTTGTATCAGTAGTTTTATTTGGGGGAGCAGTTTGGTGATAATCCGGCAAGCGATGAAATGCTGGTGGTATTTAGTTCAGTTCCTGCGCTGCTGATTTTATTTTTTGTGTTGCTGAGGTTGGATACTAAAGTGGATGCGGAAGGGGTTCATTATCGTTTTTTTCCTTTTCAGGGCAACTACAAAATGAAAAAATGGGATGAAATTGAAAAGGCTTATGTGCGTCATTACAAACCTATGTATGAATATGGTGGCTGGGGAATACGCGGGTGGGGAAACGATAAGGCCCTAAATGTTTCGGGTAATGTGGGGTTACAGCTCGAACTGAAAAACGGAGATAAGTTACTTATTGGAACGCAAAAAGAAGAGGAGATGAAAAATACAGTTGTGCTTTTTTTCAGAAACTAAATCCTGAACCCGATTACCAGCATATCATCTACCTGCTCGTTGTTGCCTTGCCAGTCTAAGATACTTTTGCGAAGCAGATTTTCTTGATGATGCATAGGAGTATCATAGTTTTCAAGCAGTAATTCAACAAACTGACGTTGTTTAAATTTTTTCTCTTTAGGTCCTCCAAACTGGTCGGCAAAACCATCGGTGAAAATGTAAAATACATCACCTCGATTGATATTGATTTCGTGGTTTACAAACTCTTTTAATTCTTCGTCCCTAAACGAGCCAATTGGAAAACGATTACCTTTTATTTTTTTGAGAACACCTTGACTGAAATAATAGAGCGGATTAAATGCACCGGCATATTCCAAAGTCATGGTGGTATAGTCTACACAGCATAATGAAATATCCATTCCGTCACGTACAGTTGAGCGTTCACTGTGATTAAAAACACTTCCCACGCTTTTATTCAGATAATTTAGAATATCGGAAGGATGAACCATATTATGTTCATTGATAGCCTGATTAAGTGAATTGTAACCGAGAATACTAATCAACGCACCCGGAACTCCATGTCCTGTGCAGTCAACCGCAGCCATATAATGTTTGTTCCCTTTACTGAAATACCAGTAAAAGTCACCGCTCACAATTTCTTTCGGACGGAAGAACACAAAACTTTGTGGAAAGGCTATTTCAATTTCTTTTTTCAGTGGAAGAATAGCTTCCTGAATATGGCGAGCGTAAGCAATACTATCGGTAAGCTCAATATTTTTAAGCAAAATATCATAGCCGAACATTTTTCGTTCTCGTAGCTGTTTTTTCAACTTGTCATTGGCATCAAGCAACTCGCGGGTTTTTTGCCCGATTGTTTCACGCAGTTTGTCTGTAAGGTTGATGAGCTGGTCATCAAAGGTTCTCAATTGCGTAATGTCTCTGAAAATGACAAGAACTCCTGTAACCTGATTAGCAACATTGGTTAGCGGAGTATAATGCGCTTCAAAAAAACCTTTTTTGTTGTTGCTCTGAAAGTAATAGGGTCTGTCGGTTGAAAGTGATTCCTCACCTCCAAGCGCTTTTCTGATAAATTTTAGTTCCTCAATTGCATCAAAAAACGGGAAGGAAGTAAATAGATTTTTCCCCAGTATAACATCTTTTCTTTCGCCTGATATGTTTGCCATTGCCCGGTTCCACTCTATGATCCTGAATTCGGTATCTATGATAAAAATGCCGTCAATGCTTTTTTCCAAAAGCAGGTTAACAAGCATTTCACCGTTTCGCGTAAGTTGAAGTGTATCCATATAAAAGGGTTGGTTTATATGGAATTGGAGTAAAATAGTTACAGATTAACCACTTAACAACAAAAGTTGTTAAAAAATTTCTTTATTACAATGTCGGGACTTCAACTACGTTCTGCTTAAAATTGAGAACTGATTCAAGTTCCTTCTCAAACGATGAAAGCGCTTTGTTTTGTTCGCTTTGTTCTAGTTCTAAGCAGGCAGCAAGATATTTTGCTGTTTCGGTGTAATTGCCAGCAATTTCAGGTCTTTCAAAATATAGCTTCCCTGTTCTTCTTATAAGAAAATCAGAGAGTGAAGTAGTCATCTCATGATTTACACAATACCATATTTCAGCTTCTGAAACCGAGGAAAGCTCTTTCGCTTTTTCTAAAATAAGCGAGGTGTTGGTTCCGTATTTATAAACCAATTGTTGCGTTTCATCTTCGCTGCAATTAACTGTTCGTGCAATATGATTGAGTGAACGGATAAAACCGGCAATAGCTTTAGGGCTATTAAAATTTCCGCCAGAAAGAATAATTCTGTCTGTATTGCAGGAACTGAAAGACTTTCCTGTTTCTGCTGATAATTGTTGTGCAACCAGATTCACTGTTTTCTCCGCCATTTTGCGATAGCCTGTCAACTTACCGCCTGCAATAGAAATCACATTACTTTCCGAGACAAAAATTTCATCTTTGCGAGAAAGTTCAGAAGGCGATTTTCCATCTTCGTGTATCAAAGGACGCAGACCGCACCAGCTTGAGGTAACATCATTTTGTGTAAGATTAACTCCTTCAAACATGGCATTTACAGCAGCAAGCAAATAATCTACATCTTGCTGAGTAACAGAAGGTCGTTCTAACTCTCCAGTGTAATTGGTATCGGTTGTGCCAACATAAGTCGCGCTTCCGCGTGGAATAGCAAAAATCATTCTGCCATCAGTTACATCAAAGTAAAGTGACTGAGAAAGCGGAAACTTTGTGTGTTCAAAAACAATGTGCACGCCTTTGGTCAAATGCAGGCGTTTTCCTTTTAATGAATTATCTTTTTCGCGCAGCTTATCCACCCAGGGACCGCAAGCATTCACTACTTTCTTTGCTTTTATATCAAAATGTTTTCCCGAAATAACATCATGCACATTTACTCCTGCAACTTTTCCTTTTTGGTAAATAAACTCTTCTGCAGAAACATAATTCATGCAGATAGCTCCCTTTTCCACTGCAGTTTTCAGGATTTCAATAGTCAGGCGTGCATCATCAGTT
>SXHM01000296.1 GCA_005773695.1 Bacteroidota bacterium | reverse complement strand
CATTGTGGTTCAATTTTATCTATCCAATCATTCGGGTTGCCCGCATTGAGCAATACAACTTCTGTTTTAATACTTTTATCCACAACAAGTTTATCTACCTTTTGTTTATCGCGCAAAAAATCAAGACTTACCAGCAGTACTTTCACTTTTTGTGATTTGAAATTTTCGCTTGCTGCTTCAAAATAAGGCAACTCAGAAACACAAGGCTTGCACCAGGTTGCCCAGTAATTCACTACATACAAGGTATCATTATTGGTTTGAATAACTTTTGCCTGAAGTTGCTCTAAGGTAACCTCCTGAACAGGTTTATCAGGAAGCAGCAAAAAGTAAAAACTCAAAATAAACGACAGCAAGTTGTTATTTATTAGTGTGATACAACACCAGGGCTGCTGCGGGAGATTGAATTATTCGTCCTACGCGCACATGTTTTTCAGCTGCTACATCGTGCAATATTTTGCTGAAATAAAACGCAATTGAACCTGTAAAATGAACAGGCAACTCAGCATAGCCATCATATCTGCAGATATAGCGGTTAAAAAAATCAACAAATGAGTTACGCACCAAATTTATCACATAAGGATCTTCTATCCTTTGAAAAATAAATTTACCAAACGAAGCTAAAAAGCGATTTGGAAGAGGATTTTGGTAAACAGCCTCAAATATTTTGTCTTTATCCAATCCTGATTTTGCAGCAAAATCAGCAGCAAGTTTTTCGGGAAGCAACCCAATTATATAATCTGCCATTAATCTTTTACCCATATATGCACCACTACCTTCATCACCTAAAATATAACCAAGCGCAGGTATATTTGCAGTTATATATTTGCCATCAAAAACGCAGGAGTTTGAGCCGGTTCCCAGGATACAGGCAATACCTTTTTCATGTCCGCAAAGCCCTCGCGCAGCTGCCAGCAAATCATGCTCCACATGAATTTCTATATTGTTAAAACATTCATTCAGCGCTTTTTCAACTATGCCCGACATAGAAGGGCTTGAACACCCTGCTCCATAAAAATGAACTTCGCTGACGGAAGCCGAAAGCTTTGGCAAAAGATTTTGTTTTATTTCAGCAGCAATAGATTCACTACTCTGATGAAAGGGATTGAATCCAAGTGTAGTAAACTGTTCTATTTTTCCTGTTTTATCAACTGCTCTCCAGTCAGTTTTGGTTGATCCGCTTTCGGCAATAATCATCATAGGTAATTTATTTGCCTGCGAAAATAGGCAATTAACACTAATGCATTTATCTATATTTGGTGCTTTATCAGTAACATGATTTTCTTTTCTAACAATACAACTCCGCGCTGGATAATATTCGTTACCGACATTTTTTATAGTGCTGTTTCGTTGTATTTTGCTTACACGCTTCGTTTTAATTTCCACATTCCCAACCGCGAAATAGATACCTTCATTTATGTATTTCCTTTTGCGCTGGCAGTGCGTGCAATAAGTTTAGCAATCGGCAAAATATATGCAGGTGTAATTCGCTACACCAGTGCAAGCGATGCGGCACGTATTTTATTTGTAGTGTTTGCGGGAAGCATTTTCTTTTATGTAGCCAACTGGTTTTCGTTATTTTTCATCAACGAACGGTTTATTATACCTACTTCAGTAATCTTTATTGATTTTTTTGTTTTAAGCATTACACTTACAGCAGTAAGACTGGGCGCAAAAACATTTTATTTCTGGCTTACCAACAAATCAAAAACCAAAGTAAACGTAATTATTTTCGGTGCCGGTGAATCAGGAATTATAACTAAACGCACCCTTGACCGCGATGCCGGAACCCGCTACAGCGTTCTTGCCTTTATTGATGACGACCGCAAAAAAGTAAATACCCGTTTGGAGGGAGTTACTATTTACAACACATCCGAGCTGCCTGAATTATTAAAGGAAAATCGGGTTGCCCGCCTTATACTCTCACCCCAAAAACTATCGGCAACACGCAAAAGTGAAATTATTGAAGCCTGCCTTGGTTACGATATAAAAATACTGAATGTGCCGCCCGTAAGCGATTGGATTAATGGCGAGCTCAGCTACCGCCAAATGAAAGGCATTAACATTGACGACCTGTTGGGACGCGAACCCATTAACCTGAATGCCGGAAGCATCAGCAGAAAAATAAAAGATAAAACGGTATTGGTTACCGGTGCTGCAGGCTCTATCGGCAGTGAGCTTGTAATACAAATCAGCAGCTACTCGCCCAAACAATTATTGCTACTTGACAATGCCGAATCTCCTTTATATGAACTGGAAGTTGAACTGAAAGAGAAACTAAAACTCGAAAACTTTGAAGTAATACTTTGTGATGTGCGTGAGCAACAACGAATGGAAAAGGTTTTCAGTAGCTTTAAAATTGATATGGTGTTTCATGCTGCCGCCTACAAGCATGTGCCCATGATGGAGAAAAATCCGGCTGAAGCAGTTTCGGTAAATATTCAGGGAACCAAAATAGCTGCCGATTTAGCAGTGAAATATGGCGTGAAAGAGTTTGTGATGATTTCAACCGACAAGGCGGTGAACCCAACCAACGTGATGGGAGCATCCAAACGCATTTCGGAAATATATACCAGAAGCTTATCGCATAACGAAGACAATAAAACACTCTTTGTAACAACCCGTTTCGGAAATGTGCTGGGTTCCAACGGTTCAGTAATTCCTTTCTTTAAAAAGCAGATTGAAAGCGGAGGACCGGTTACGGTTACCCATCCCGATATTACCCGTTATTTCATGACTATTCCGGAAGCTGTTCAGTTAGTATTGGAAGCAAGTGCCATGGGCAAAGGCGGTGAAATATTTGTCTTTGACATGGGCAAGTCGGTGAAGATTGCAGACCTTGCCATGAAGATGATTCAGCTTTATAAACTCACTATTGATAAAGACATAAAAATAGTTTACACGGGACTTCGCCCAGGCGAAAAACTGTATGAAGAACTGCTGAATAACGAAGAGAATACCTTGCCCACCCACCATCCTCAAATTCTTATAGGAAAGGTTAAAGAGTATGAATTTGCGCAGGTTAAAAAAGATGTTGATGAACTGATAAAACTGATGGAAACCCAAAACAATCAAATGATTGTTTCAAAAATGAAGCAGATGGTACCGGAGTTTATCAGCAATAATTCTGAGTATGAGTCGCTGGATAAAGGGAAATAAAAAAACCTACCCACCACATAAAGTTTTTATTCAGTTAAAAGGCGGACAGGTTTGATTGCATTTGGTGCGGAGCCCTTTGCTTGCCTCTCCTTTTTCCAGTATAGGGACCGAGGGTGAGGTCTTTACCTTACATTACAAACGAATCCAGATTAGTCCATGGTCCCGGTGCTGAACTATACCCCATTTGCAGAACAGTATGAACCTCGTGAATTTACCAGAAATACTTTTTAAGCGATTTCGGAAAGTTTTCGTCAAAATAATTTTCATTAGGTGGCTGTTACAGATCGTTCAGCACAGTCAATGACTGTTGTTTATTTGCTGTAGGAAAATCTTCAAGAAATTGTTCAATCGTATAGTTCCCATCAAGGTAATCTAACAAAGTTTAAATGTGAACTTTTGTTTCTCTTAAACTGGTTTTCCTCCAAGTATGTCCTTATCTATTTTTTTACATGATTAATCTTGTTTTTCATGGTAATTGTCTTTCAAAGATAATTCGTTTAAATTTTCTTTCTTTATTATTTCTCAACTTAACTAATAGAAATTCTATTATCCCACAAAGAGAATGTGTTAATAAACAAATTGGAAAATGCAATAGATTTTTGGTTAGCAGCATTCCTTCGGGAATCATTTGCTTTATGAATGTGCTTTAAGTCTTTTTCTTCTCTAATTAATTTTTTACTTTGCTCTTCAGTTCAATAGGTATGATAATTTTCTAAATCTATCTTTTCTAACAAATCGTAAATATTTTTAAATCAGTATCTCGATCTGTTACAAGGATACGGATTATATTATACTGACCGCATTGCACAGGTTATGAAAGAAGATTTCGAAAAGACCTGGTAAGAATTCAGTTAACTTCTTTACAAATCCTCTTCACCAATCCCGGCCCTTCATAAATAAAACCTGTATAAAGTTGAACTAACATTGCGCCTGCATTTAGTTTTTCAATAGCATCTTTAGGCGAATGAATTCCTCCTACTCCTATAATCGGAAAAGCTTTTCCTGATTTTTCGGAAAGGTATTTTATTACTTCAGAACTGCGAGAGCGAACGGGCAAACCGCTAAGTCCTCCTGCACCGATAGATTGGAGATGCGAGATTGGAGATTGGAGATTTTCGCGAGAGATGGTGGTGTTAGTGGCAATAACACCTGCAATTTTAGTATCGCGGACAATATCTATAATATCATCCAACTGTGAGTTTGTTAAATCAGGCGCAATTTTTAAAAGAATTGGTTTAGGTTTTATTTTAACGTTGTTCAGTTTCTGCAATTCAGAAAGCAGTTTGGTCAGCGGTTCTTTCTCCTGCAAATCACGAAGACCGGGTGTATTGGGCGAGCTAACGTTTACCACAAAGTAATGCACATGCTCAAACAGTGCATTGAAACAATACACATAATCATTCAGTGCCTCTTCGTTGGGAGTAACTTTATTCTTGCCAATGTTCCCTCCGATAATAACATTGTTCTTATTATTCTTTAAACGCTCAACTGCTGCATACAAACCTGCATTATTAAAACCCATGCGATTGATTAAGCCACTGTCTTGGGGCAGGCGAAACAAACGAGGTTTGTCATTACCCGGCTGTGGTTTAGGTGTAAGCGTTCCTATTTCAATAAAGCCAAAACCAAAGGCCGAAAGCTCATCAAAGAGCTTGGCATCTTTATCAAACCCGGCTGCTAAACCAACCGGATTAGGGAATTTTATTCCAAATACTTCTCGCTCCAGGTTTGGACCTGTTGGTTTATGTG
>SXHM01000295.1 GCA_005773695.1 Bacteroidota bacterium | reverse complement strand
TGCGCTCGGGCACATTTTCCATGTATCGTAAAAATCCCGGACTTTCATTTTGCTTTGCCCAGCGGTAGTAAAGCCATGCAAGCGGACGTCTCTTATCTGCCTTAGTAGCAAGAAACGCAATACGTTCAGATTTTTTGAGAAACTGAGGAGTGAAGGTTATTTCTTTTTCATTTTTCTCGTCTTCAACTAGCACTGCAATCTCATTTGAATCGAAAGCTGTTGAATTACGCGTTATTCCTGCAACCTGTCCTGCAGGATTACAGGCAAGAAAAACAAAATCTAGTCCGTTCTTTTTATTCTTGTTTAAGTAGGTTGTTAAATGATCGTTAAGACCTTGCGTGTAGGCCTCAATGTTTTCTCTGTCGAGGTTACGACCTATTATCTGGTCTTTTTTAATAAGCTCAGTGCGCAACAGCTGCTTTAAAAATTCTGTTGCATCAGTAACACCAGCTTCTGATCGTTGTGATTTAAGTTTTGAATTTACAAACGTATAGCGTATCAGTTCGGGATGCCACAGTTCACGATAATGTTCCAGCAGATATTTATAAACACCGGCAGGTGATTTGCCATGCGAAAGTCCTACCAGAAAGGGTTCCTTCTTTTCTGTTGCTTTATTTGCATATTCAATAAAATCAAGCGCAACTGCTTCATCAAATTTACTCTTGTCTTTAAAGTATCGTGTTTCGGGAACAGTATTATCGCCTAATTCATTTGGGTCGGAAGGGTTTACTTTTGCGGAGACTTTCTTCTTCATGCTAAATTTTATTATTCGGGGTTAAATTATAAATAAATGTAAAGCAAATATTAAGTTTTCGACTGAACTTGATTGCTAAACGGCAGATTAGAACTACAAAGGTTTTGTTTAGATTTGTCCCATCATGGCCGAAGATATTGAATATAGCTTTAATCCAAAAATTGTAAGCAATGCTGCAAGGCTTTACCTGCCTGTACTTGAAAAGTATCACCGTGCAAAATTTCTGGGCCTTGAAAATATTCCAAAAAAACCATTTCTGGGCGTTGGTAATCATTCGGGAATGCACTTCATGCCCGAGTCGTTATTATGGATTACCAAATATCACAGCATGAATAATGAGGTGCATATGATTACCTTGATTCATAATCTTGCAAACAAACTCGGCAAGATGATTAAACTTCCGCTCTCTGATTTTGGAATGATAGAGGCAAATCCCGATAAGGCTTTACATGCATTAAAATCCGGTTTTGCAGTTACGGTTTATCCTGGCAGCGACCGCGATAATTCAAAACCTTTTTCAGAGCGTAACAAAATTGATTTTTTCGAACACACCGGCTATGTAAAGCTTGCTTTAAAAGCTCAGGTGCCTATTGTTCCAGTTGTTGGTATAGGTGGCGCTGAAACTGTATTTGTGCTCTCGTCAGGGGATAAAATTGCTAAAGCTACAGGGTTAAAAAAGTTTTTAAAATTACATACATGGCCGGTATACTGGTCGTTTCCGGGTGGATGGCACATAGGTCATTTTCCTTACTTTTCCCTGCCCCTTCCCTCACAGATTACTATCAGTGTGCTTCCACCCTACTCTGTAGATGAATACACTGCTGAAGATGCAGAAAATCCTGATATTGTTCAGAAAATAAACCTGGAAATCATCATTATGATGCAGGAGGAAATGAACCGACTGGCAAAAGGAAGAATTCCGATTGTGGGGTAAACAGTTTTTAACCCGCCTTCTTAACGTATTTGGTCAGTATTACAATCGTTTGGCCATTTACTCTGCCTTCAATCTGCTGGGCATTATCCCAAACCAGATTAATGTTGCGGACCGAGGTTCCACGCTTTGCGGCAAACTGCGAACCTTTAATATCCAAATCTTTAATGATAACAACGGTATCACCGTTTTGCAAAACCGAACCGTTACTGTCAATGTGTTTTATTTTATCATCATTAACTGATGTTTCATCCTGTCCGTTTTGTGCCCATTTCAGGGTTTCTTCATCAAGGTACATGGTGTCGAGCAAGTCCTGTGTCCAGCCTTGTGAGCGCAGGCGTGTTAACATACGCCAAGCCATTACCTGAACTGAAGGAACTGAACTCCACATACTCTCATTCAGGCAACTCCAGTGATTGGCTTCTTCAGTTCCTGGATTATTGATTTGGTCTGAACAGGTTTCGCAAATCAGTATGCTTTTATCTAAACTGCCGTCTGAAGGAGCAACTGCAAAAACTCTTAAACCATTTGTATCTCCGCACAATTCGCAGCTTGATGCACTGCGCTCTTTCAATTCTGTTTCTGTGCTCATTATTTCTTGAAACTTATTTCGCTTAATTCAACTGTTTTTTCAATCCTCTGCTCATCTTTAATATCAAAAATCTCCATTTTTATTTTCGGAGTACTTGCATTCCAGTCAATGGTAATCATTCCAAAATGGTTTTCCATTATCGGTCCTTCTATCCTGTTATTGTTTGGACAAGCAAATTTCCAGGTTGATGACAAGCCACTTGAAGTAACATCGTAAATAGGATACAAATCAGGCTCGGTGAGTTTTGAAATTTCGGCATAATGCACATCACCTGTAATAAATACAACCCCATTTGCTTTTGTATTTTTAATCAGATTAAGAAAACGCTTCTGCTCATGCGGCATATTCGCCCATGCTTCATACCCATTGAATTCAATGCCAAACTGTGTACCTGAACCTATAATGCGAATATCAGCAGGTTTGCTAAGTTCACCTTCAAGCCACTTCCATTGTTCTGCTCCTAAAAATGTTTTTGTTGTATCGGTATGTGGAGCATAGTCAAGATTATAGAAATAACGTTTATCCCGACTGAACTGTCCGGTGTATGGTTTCAGATCATCGCGAAATGTGCGGTTGTCAACCAAAATAATTTGCAGTTTTTTGCCATTGGTTTCATACATGTAGGAAGTATAAATACCTTCATGTTTGCGTCTTTCTGAATCCTTTGGTTCATCAAAAAAATTCAAAAATATTTCCTTTGATTCGGCTTTAAACGGATAATTACGACCGGCATCATTTTTACCATAATCATGATCGTCCCAGGTGGCAATTATCGGTACATTCTTTTTGAGGTTTTGAAAGGTTGGTTTTGCGGCAAGCGTAGCATAATCTGCTTTCAGATCATCCATATTCCTCGTATCACCATAAAGATTATCGCCCAGAAAGATGAATAAATCAGGTTTATGTTTTACTACTACATCAAAGATTGGCAAAGGACTGTCCTGACTGCCACATGAGCCGAAAGCAATTTTAGAAACATTGGTTTGCGAAGACACTGAAAGCGAAATACAAATTGTCGTTACAAGACTTACAAACCTGCCTAACATTAGTAGGTTACTTTGTTTTTTTAACCTTAACGGCATTCATTCCTTTTATACCGCGCTCCAACTCAAAACTTACATGATCATCAGCAACTATATCTTCGGTTACACCTGAAATGTGTACAAAAAACTTTTCTCCAGTACCTATTTCGTTGATGAATCCATAACCTTTGCTTACGTCAAAGAAAGCAACTTTACCTTTACGTTCAGGCGACTCTTCTTCACCTTCCACTTTGCGGGGAATACCAATTTCAATGCTGGAAGCATCAATCTTTTGTTTTTTAGTAGGATCCGGTGGAGTATCAGTTATTCTTCCGTATTCATCCACATAGGCAATCATACTTTCAAAGCCACCACTGCCTGCATTTGCTTTGCGTTCTTCTTTTCTCTGTTCTTTTTCCTGACGCTTCTTTAATCGTTTTGTTTCTTTTTCTTTTTTAGCGAAGGTAGCTTGTGATTTTGCCATTGATTGATATTGATTGTTTATTAATTAGTTTTTTACTGATTTAAGTACTTCCTCTACCATTACATGAAAATCGGGAGAATGATTATCGTCTTCGGGTGGTATCCGTTGATGTCCCAGTCTTACTATAACGGTATTATATTCAGGGATACTTATTATGTATTGCCCTAAAATTCCGCGTTGGTAAAATACTTTTGTGCCGTGTGATTGGTCTATCCAGAATGAGTACCCGTAAAATGGAACCAAGGCGCCTGCAGTTGCCAATTGTACAAAAGCTGTATCCAGAATTTGTGTGCCGTTCCAGTTGCCCTGATGGAGCATCATTTTTCCGAAGCGTGCAAAATCGCGTGCATTAGAATTGAAACAGCAATATGCAAGGTCGGTACCAACTTCATCGGTATGCCATTTGGCTGCATTCTTTGCCTGCATGGGTTTCCACAGCCATTCAGATGCCAGTTGAGCTAATGTTTTTCCGGTTGCCTGCATTACGCAAAGTCCGAGTAACTGTGTAGAACCACTTTGATAATTGTAGTTCTTTCCGGGTTCATCAATAATAGGAAGTGATAGCATAAGTTCTTTCACATCATCACCGTAGTATGCTTTTGCAGTAACGCTGAAAGGGTCTTTGTATTTCTCGTCCCACTCCAATCCCGAGCTCATGGTACTTAAATGCCACAGCTCCAGTTCATCGGCATGGGCTCCTTTCAATTCGGGTAGCAGTGTTTTTACTTTTTGGTTCCAGCCTTGTACTATTTCTTTTTGAATGGCTATTTGCATCAGCATAGTAGTTATGCTTTTTGCCATTGAAAAAGAATTGGTCTGCGAATTTTCTGAGTAGTTATCCCAATAATGTTCTGTAATAATACTGTCGTTTATAATAAACAGAAAGGCACCAGTCTGTATTTGTTACAGTTTTGTTT
>SXHM01000294.1 GCA_005773695.1 Bacteroidota bacterium | reverse complement strand
CAGCAAGCGTTTGGGCGTAAAAATATTTGGTGGTCAGGCGGTTTACGCTGGTAATATTATCGTGCGTCAGCGCGGAACCAAACACCACCCGGGATTGAATGTAGGTATTGGTAAAGACCATACTTTATTTGCTTTGGTTGATGGCGTTGTAGTTTTCAAGAAAAAGGCAGATGACGTTTCTTACGTATCTGTTGCTCCTTTAGCAGGAGAAGCGTAAACGTTTTATTAGGTTTATAAAAAAAAAGTCCTGTCTCGGTTGAGGCAGGACTTTTTTTTGCGCTTAATTACAATATATATCTTTCCCTCAACACATTGATGTGATGAAGCTCGTGACCGGCAATAACATAAAGCAAGGCAATAACCGATGCAGGATAATTGTTTGCAGTTCCTTTTCGCGAAAAAATTTTCTCATCAAAAGATTTTACAAGATGAACAGTGCTTTTTCTCACGGATAAAAATTCTTCAATGACATCATCAAGTGATCGTTTTTCTGAATCACAATTATCTGCCCATATATTTTCATCATAACCGGGAAGGTGAGTGTTATCGCCTCTTGCAATGGTTAATGTGCGATACGCAAAAACCCTTTCGGTATCGGTGATGTGAATAATCACTTGCTTTACACTCCACTTTCCATCAGCATATGCATAATCACCTTTTTCTTCCGGAATAGATTTTAAAAATTCAAAGGTGATTTTAGAATTACTTTCAAGTTCAGTTAAAATATTTTCACCTTTAACCAGCGAAATATAATTGTCGAAATAAGGATTGTAATCGCCTTGTTGTGGTCTCAAAATCTATGTTGCAAAAATGGAAGTATCGCTTTTAAATGCTTTAAACTCCAAAGCATTTCCGCTTGGGTCAAGAAAAAACATGGTAGCCTGTTCGCCTACTTGTCCTTTAAAACGGATGTAAGGTTCAATGATAAATTTTATACTGTTTGCCTTTAAATTCTCGGCTAGTTTTTCCCATTGTTCCATTTCAAGAATTACGCCCCAATGCAATACCGGAACATTTTTGCCGTCAACGGCACTGCCTTCAACCTTGCGGGTTTCCGAAGGTTTTAAATGTGCAGAAAGCTGATGTCCGAAAAAGTCAAAATCAATCCAGTTTACATCGGTACGACCAACTTTGCAGCCAAGAATTTCGGTGTAGAATTTTTTTGTTTCCTGTAAATCTTTTACCGGAAAAGCAAGATGAAAGGGTCGGATTGACATGTCGATTTAACTTTAATAATTTTCACAATAATAGAGAAAACTATAAATCAATCCAACGCTTTTTTATTGAAAAGAATGTAGCCTACGTTAAATAAAAACGACCAGTTGTTGTCTTGCTTGTCGTAAAAATTTGCGCTTAAACTAACGGGCGCAATTGGAGAGCTGAATACCAAAGCAAAAGAAGCCATAAAACGCGGCACCTTTATTTTATCAGCATAATCAGCTGTAAAATCGTCCTTGCGGATTATCTCGCGCCAGGGTTGGAAGGCATACCCTTCTATACGCAAATCAAGGTTTTTAAGGATTTCAAAAACGTTACGTGCACCTAAACCCACATATTGGTTTGCACGAAAATCAGGATAAAATAATGTTCCGCTTTCAGGGAAAGGTTGAAAAGCATGAGCAAATTGAATAGTAGAAGAATAATTGGAAAATAAAGGTTGAGAACTATAAACAGCTTCGGCATAAATACCAAGTTTGTAAAAACTGTAGCTACGGAAATAATTATCAAAAACTACTTTTGCCTGAATCCATCGCTTGAAGTCAACTTCACGAACATCGCTTTTGCCTGTTGACCCCGGATTTTCATACACATCAGACTGAACATAGCGCACACGCATATTGAAAAATCGACCCTTGTTGGCATATTGTTTTCGATTATGAGTATTAGTTTCGTAAGAGGCGTGAGTGGATAGGAACTTAAAGGTTAAATTATCGGTAGTGTCAGTTTGCAGGAAACTTTTACTCTGATAATATTGATTAATGATTTGTCCGCCATTCAAACCTATAACAACCTTGCCTTTGTAGCTTGCCGGCATTCCTGCTGAAATTTCGCCATCCGTATCGGTTGTAATATAGAACGAAGGTTTAATAGTTTCAAAAAAAGTAGTTGCACTGTTAAAATAGTTCCATTGATTGATGGTGGCTCCCGCTTCTAAATAAAAGGGAACAATAAAAGGGAAATCTATACGGCCCTTAACTTGTCCCGAGGTATAAAACCTGCCGAAGTAAGTATTTGCTGAAATGCTTAATGCTGTTACGCCAAGGTATTTGTATTGCAATCCAATATAGGCATTGTTGATGGAACGCGATGCAAAGTTTCCTCCAAATTGTGCTATGAAATCATTGTCTTTCTGAATATCCAGATACAAATCATAAAAACCGGAAGTGCGGTTTATTTTTGAACGGGGATAAATCTTTTTGATTTTATCATCTGCCACTAATTTAAAATAACGTTTCCTCAAATCATTAACACTTATATTTTCATTTTTCTTCTTTTTCAGGCTGCGTTCAACATACAGTGCTTCATAGCGGCTTAGTCCGTTGATGTAGATATTGTCAAATACCAGTTCATCTTTCTTTTTCAGAAATTCATTGCGTTTTATGGTGCGTTCTTCTACTGAAACCCTTCTTGCAATAGCTGCTTTTATCTCGGGCATCCGTTTCATGGTTTCTTTATATCCTTCATCAATCACGTATTTTGATTGTGTAAAATCAAAGAGGCCGATGTCGTTCAGTTGCGGTTCAATAATGATTCCGTTTTCACAGATAACACTGTAATCGGTTTTCATCATCAGCATGTTTTTTATCTGGCTGATAACATTGTCCTCGTCAGGAGGGGCGGTATTTGCAGCTACGGTACTGCCAATAATCATGTCCGGATAAAAATCTTCCAGTACCACATCAGCGGGAAAGTTGTTATATAAACCACCGTCAAACAAAACCTGCCCGTCAACGGTAATTGGTTTCAGATAAAACGGATATGAAATAGTAGAACGGATTGCCTCTGAAAGATTTCCATTTCTGAAGATCACCTGCTTTTTGTTTGCTACATCGGCAGCCACACATCTGAAAGGGATAAACAAACTGTCGAAATTATAATTGCAGGCGGAAGAAGCCGCAGAAGTCAATTCCATCAACGAAAAATCCATTGGAAAGGGCGACATGATGTTAGTAGGTAATACTGCCTTAAAGACCGAATCTTTATCGCGGTTAAAGCGAATAGAAATCCAGTCTGATGCTTCATCGCGCGATTTGAAATAGTAAAGAAACTGCTCTTCAATAATTCCCTTGCTCATATTGATGAACTGGGGCGACATTACAAACGCTTCCATTTCAGCAGGTGTCATTCCTGCAGCATACAACCCACCCACTAAGCCTCCTGCAGAGGTTCCGGCAATGTAATCAACCGGAATATTATTTTCTTCCAGCGCTTTCAGCACACCAATATGCACCATACCGCTGCTGCCACCTCCACTTAATACTACACCAACTTTTTGTGCAAAAGAAAAATGAGAGCATGCTGTTATAAAAAGAAAACCAATAATACTTTTTCTGACAAAAGCAGCTAAAAACATAACAGCAGGAAAGGGTTAGAAGAGGAATATCCGTCTGTAAAAGTAGGAAAGATTTAAGGAAACGAGGATATTAAATTATAGTAAAGTCAGAACATTTTCAGGCGGTCTTCCAATCACTGCCTTATTCCCTTTTACCACTATGGGGCGCTCAATCAGAATAGGATTTTTTGCCAAAACGTCAATCCACTTTTCATCACTTAGTTTTTTGTCTTTGTATTTTTCAATAAACAACGGTTCTTTTTTGCGGATAATTTCCTGAACACTTAATCCGAGTTTTTTAAGCAGCGCTTTTAGCTCTAATGTTGTGGGTGGCGTTTTTAGATATTCCACAATTTCTGGCTTCTTCTTTTCAATCAGCAAAAGAGTTTCTCTGCTTTTAGTGCAGCGCGGATTGTGATAAATAATTAGCGTATCAGTTTTTGCCATATTCCATTAAATAGGTTTTGATAAAATCATAAAGATCCCCGTCCAGAACTCCCTGTGCATTGGATGTTTCGTAATCAGTGCGCAGGTCTTTTACTAATTTATAAGGATGCAAAACATAGTTTCTTATTTGTGAGCCCCACTCAATTTTTTTCTTTGAGCCTTCAATAATATCACTTGCCTCTCTGCGTTTGCGCATCTCAATTTCATATAACTGCGATTTCAAAAGTTTGATTGCATTTTCCTTATTCTGCAACTGCGATCGGCTTTCCTGGTTTTTGATAATGATACCTGTAGGCTTGTGCAATAGGCGCACAGCTGTTTCTACCTTGTTCACATTTTGTCCTCCTGCACCACCTGCCCTGAACGTTTCAAACTCCAGGTCACCGGGATTAACATCAATCTCAATGCTTTCATCAATCAAAGGATAAGCATATACTGAAGCAAACGAAGTGTGGCGTTTTGCATTCGCATCAAACGGTGAAATACGCACCAAACGGTGAACTCCATTTTCGCCCTTTAAATATCCGTAAGCATATTCGCCTTCAACATGTATGGTTGCCGATTTTATTCCTGCCACATCGCCATCCTGCAGATCTACATCACTTACTTTAAACCCGTTCTTCTCGGCCCACATTCTGTACATGCGCAAAAGCATAGCTGCCCAGTCGCAGCTTTCAGTTCCGCCTGCGCCTGCGTTAATGCTGATAACACAATCCAAATGATCCTCTTTACCACTCAGCATATTCTTGAATTCTAAATCTTCAACAACCTTTTGAGTGGTTTTGAATTGCTGCTCTAATTCTTCTTCGCTTACCTCGTTGGCTTTAAAGAAATCATACATCACAGAAAGGTCATCACGAGATGCTTCAGCACCTTTAAAAGCGTTGGTCCAAGCTTTTTTAGAATTTATTTTCTTGAAAAGTCCTTCGGCTTTTTCGGGGTCGTCCCAAAAGCCCGGTGCGGTTGTTGTTTCTTCCTCTTCCGCTATCTCACGCAGTTTCCTGTCGATGTCAAAGATGCCTCCTCAGAGCCTCTACGCGCCCGTTAATCTCTTGAATATTGTCTACTGTTACCATGCCGCGAAGATAGAGTATTCAAATTATTTCTTCAGCATTTTTTCTACAACGCCTCTCACTAAATCATTTTCAAATCCCTTTCCAACAAGAAAAGCCATCAGTTTATATTTCTTTTTCAGTGGATGATTTTCTTTTATCAGTCGTGCTTTTTTCTCCGCGGACTCCTGCAGCGTTTTGATGTATTCCTTTTCATCAATCTCCTGAAGTCCGCTTTTAATACAGTAATCGGTGATACGGTGCTTCTTTAGTTCGTACTTTATTTTTACCCGCCCCCATTTCTTTATCCTGAATTTCCCGCGTGCAAAGCTCTTCGCAAAACGTTCTTCATTAATAAATCCTTCAGAAATCAATTGTGAAATAATCTGCTCCACTTCTTTCTGATGAAGTTCCCAGTCATAGAGTTTATCACGTATCTGTTGTTGACAACGCTCTTCATAGGCGCAATACTTTCGGGCTTTTTCTAACTGTTCGTCCATGATTATGTACCGCAAAGGACGTAAAGTTTTTGCTTTACCGCAAAGCACAAAACACGCAAAGAAAAACGGGTAGCTTTGCCGCGCTTTATGAAAAACCAAAAAGCCCTCACCCTTCTTTTCATTGCCAATGCTATTTCAGGTTTTGCGCAAGGTGTCAGCATGCTGGCGATTCCCTGGTATTTTACAACCGAGTTAAACGACCCGGGTGCTTTCGGAACCATGTATGCTGTGGTTACTTTTCTTACCATTTTCTGGAGTTTGTATTGTGGCACATTGGTAGACAGGTTTCCACGCAAAAACATTTTTCTTGTAGCCTCCCTTTCGGGAGGAGTAGTTCTTGCAGTAGTTGCGTTGTGCGGTTATTTAACTGGCAGCATTCCGGTATTATTAGTAATGATGGTTTTTGCAGCCACCATGTTCAACTACAATATTCACTACCCAACATTATATGCATTCGGACAGGAGCTCACAACTAAAGATTATTACCGCAAAGTAACCTCCTATATTGAGATTATGGGACAAAGCACCAGTGTGCTTGCAGGAGCAATAGCTGCCATACTTTTATCAGGAACACAAAACGGTGTTTTTGATTTGCTTGGTCTGCAAATACATTTGCCGGTTGATATTCCAAAATGGGGCCTGCACGATATTTTTATGCTGGATGCCGCAACCTATTTTATTGCGTTTGCGCTTATTCTTTTTATCAGATATACTCCTGTTGAAAAACTGGAAATTGACAGAGAAAGTATTTACAGGCGTGTACTTTCAGGAATAAAATTTTTGAAAGAACGCCCCATGATTTTTCTCTTCGGTAACTGTTCTTACAACATTTTTGTAATTCTTCTGGTAGAGATTCATTTGTTGCTTCCCATATATGTTGACAGACATTTACACGAAGATGCCGATGTATATGCTTCATCCGAAATTTATTATGCCTTAGGTGCGTTACTTGCAGGTTTCGGAACCAACTATCTGATGCGCTTTATGAATGAGGTAAAAGCTATTATTGCAAAAATGCTGCTCACCACTTTTGTTTTGGTGCTTTGTGCCTTTACACAAAACGTAGGTATATTCTTCGCCATCTCTTTCCTTATTGGAATTACCAATGCAGGAACCCGCATTCTTCGCGTTACCTGGTTGTTTCATCATATTCCAAATAACATTATCGGGCGCACAGGCGGAGTATTTCACGTGATTAATATTTTGCTGCGTTCCGGATTTATTGCTTTGTTTTCTATTCCGTTTTTCGCACAGGGCAGCAACATCACCTGGGCTTATTTTATCTGCGGAGTGTTTGTGCTGATAAGCGTGATGCCACTGATTTATTACCGCAAAGTAACCTCCTATATTG
>SXHM01000293.1 GCA_005773695.1 Bacteroidota bacterium | reverse complement strand
CTGAAACATCTTTATCATAAAATTTACTCAAATCAGGTTGCCCTGCATCAACCCAGGCTGTGAACCACAAACTACCCACTGTAATAATTGATGCACGCATCCTGCGCTCTACCATGCCATTCAGCAGTTGATTGTAGGCAATTGTAAATTCATCTGAATATGTATTTACAGTTGATGCACCTATTTGCTGAAAAGCAAATATGCGGTCTTCCGGAAAATTTTTGCTCAACTCTTATTCAAAATCCAGCACTGAATCTTTTGCAGCAAAACTTGCTTCGCAGGTATTCCACGCTATGTCAAGCGGTGATTTTATATACTGTGTGCGTCCTGTAAATAAGTCATAATCTTCAGCTTTCAGTTCAGGTATAGTTGATTCCCAGAAGCCATGAATACCTCGTTGACCTGTTAGTTGTCCGTTATAGTTTTCAGTAGTATGTAACGGAACATGAGAGTCTGCTATGTAATGCCCCAAATCGGCACTCAGACGCAGAATATCATCTAAATTCTGTTCACGAAAAGCTTTAGTAAGCCAATGCACCATACTGTTGATATGCCATGGAACTGTGCCGTAAGCTTTCAAGGTGTCTTCAGTAAATTTTGCAACAGCATCATCCCATTTACGAGGCATTTCAGTAAACGGATTTTTTTCCTGACTGTAATGGTCGATATCAATGTAGTGACGGGGAGCTTCTTCGGGGTTGGCATATCTTCTTTTGTCGGGGTCAACAGCGTGTTCCGTTACAAAATCAATGTTGCGTTTATAAAAGCCAATCATTTCGGGAGGCAAGGTAAAAACAGCCAATCTGTTAATTCTCTTGTGAGCGAAAAATCCCCAACAGTAGAGTGGTTCATTCACTGAAAAAGTGAGTAAGCAAAAAATGAATGTAGAAAAAACAATGCGCAGACTTTTCATCAAACACAAAAGTAGAATATTAAGCCGTCATGGTGAACTTGATTCAGTATCTTAAAATTTTCTTAACATCATTTTTTGCAGATATAAATCAGTCAGGATAAACTTCCTGTTTTTCCAGTGCTTTAATACAAGCAATTCGCCCTTCTTCAATCATGTCTTTCGCACGGTAAAATTCATATACACTGCTGCTATCGCGTGATATATTCACAACATAATCTGGCTTGTGATGTATATTGCTCATCAGGCACATTCGATCCTGCATCAAATCATAGCTCTTATTCAGTAAACCAAAATAGCCCAACGTTTCGTCATTTTCTTCAGCAGTTGGTTTTATGTTCATCCATTTTTTCATGGTAAGAACCATTTTATCCATGTAGGCATCGCTTTCTGTTGTAACTGGCTCTTGTTTTATAATTTTTGCCTGAGAAGGAATGGATGCATTGATGTTCACGACAACTAATAAATCGCTTTTAGTTTGCAATACAGGCTCAACAGGAAGTGGGTTTAAGACACCACCGTCTATTAATAAACGGTTGCCAAGTTTTTTAGGTGTCAGCAAAGTAGGAATGGCGCATGAGGCGCGAATAACACTGAACAGTTCACCATTATTTAACCACACTTCCTCCTGTTTGTTGATATCAGTGGCAACTGCCGTAAATGGAATATCAAAATCTTCAATTCTTCGCTCACCAATGATTTCTTTCAGAACGGTGAAAATTTTTTCACCTCGAATAAACCCCTGTGATGTAAATGTAAAATCAACCAAACGGAAGGTTTCCATTTTTGTCAGTTTTTCTGCCCACTCTTTAAACTCAGATAGTTTTCCTGCGGCATAAATTCCGCCAATAGCAGCCCCCATAGACGAACCTGAAATGGCGTTAATATTGTAACCGCGCTTCAAAAGTTCTTCAATGGCTCCGATGTGTGCAAACCCTCTTGCCCCGCCACAACCCAAAACCAATGAAACTGTTTTAGCCATTGATTAAATATCAAATACTTTTCTGAAAAGATTTCCGGTAAGAGAACCCATTCCGCCAACTAAACCACCAATCAATGCGGTAACCAAGGCAACAATCAATGGCATTTGTGGCAGGTGGAAAAGCGTTGCTATTTTTTTTGAAAGAAGAAAGCCGTTTTGAAAATCAATGATACCTGCATAAATAAGCCAATAAATAAAGATGCCGTAAAAACCCGAAAAAAAAGAAAGGGAAGTTTTTCCGCCAAACAATAATTCAATCGCAAAGGCAACAATCACAATTATCCACCAAGGTAGAATAAACTGAAAGCCAAAACTAATCCCGGCAATCAGTGTTATTTTTAGTAAGATTATTTTCATTTCATAGGAATTATTTGTTGAACATACTTTCCTTTCTCTTCTTTTCCTTTGCTCATAAAAACCAATTCATAGTATTCTGACTTAGCCCATTTTTCAATAAATGCAGTGTAATTATGACTGCCCAGATTTCCGCTTTGACCGCCTGGATATACGCCCCATGCTTTAGGTTTGTCGCCCAATTCAACTACCATGCGCCAAGATGGCCCGTTAGGTGGTGAAACAGCATTTACAGCGTATTTATAGCCACCTGTAACTAAATTATTAAAACTGAATGCTGGAATTCGCGCAAGGTGTTCAACAGTAATTGCATTTTGAAATCCCCATTGCGGGTGCTTGTCTTCGGTAATGAGTTCATTGATTTTTAAACCTGTCCAATAGAATGCATCATAACTCAGATTCACTGCATTTTTGGGTGTTCGGTCTTTTGTGGTTTTATGAAT
>SXHM01000292.1 GCA_005773695.1 Bacteroidota bacterium | reverse complement strand
TTATTGCCATTTATTATATCAGATGAAAACCAAATCATGTAGATACCGGGAGGTACTGAAATAACCATTCCTGATACATCAACATCTGATGTGCTGCTTATGGTTTGCGATGAAACACTACTTGCTCCCTGACTTACATCAAAGGTTGCCAC
This sequence comes from Bacteroidota bacterium, assembly GCA_005773695.1. The sequence continues at coordinate 3,109 of SXHM01000292.1, read as the reverse complement.
AGAAGATGGAATACTGCCCCATGACAAATTTCCTGATCCGTCATTTGTAAGTAAGGTGCCGGTTGCTCCCTGAGCAGTGGGGAGCACATAGGAGATATTGGTTGCACCTTGCGCCCCTGCTTTTACTGTAGTTTTTCCAGTAGAAGTTCCCTGGAACTGAAGCTGGCCTGCTGTTCCTGTATTGGACAGAAGCAGGTTTCCGTCTTTCACTTCAACTTTTGAAGATGCTATTGAAGCACCTATTCCAACATTTCCTGCTGCATCAATAATAAAAGGACTAGCATCAGTATCAGTACCATCATCATTTATTCTTATTGAACTTCCTAAACCTGCATTGGTTGTCATAAAAGTAGAACCTGTATTCAGAACGCCACTGTTCGTTACTTTTAAAACACTTCCTGAATTGGCTGCGTTGCTTCCTGAAAGTGTAAAACTTCCGATAGCACCGGATGAACTTAATCCAGTGGATGAAGAACTTATATTTAATCCGTTTCCTGTTGTAAGTGAGTTTGCTGTTACATTTATTCCTTTTCCAGATGATGTAGTGTTGGTAATATCAAGTGTGTTATTAGTTGCGGCAGTCATCCCAATTCCAATTTCGGCAGCAGATGCATTGATGCGGAATCGTTCTGTTCCGCTTGTTGCAAGGCGCAAAGGTTGTGCATCGGTAGTTCCCAGAAAATTAAGTGCCGGATTAGTACCCGCATTTCCAAGCAACTGCCATTCAGTTCCTGCTGTGGGAGGTCCCCAGCTTAGATTACCTGTTCCGTCATTTAGTAAAACATAATTAGGACCTTCAGCCTGAGCAGGAGGCAATACTAATCCGTAACTGATTCCGGTTGCTCCCGGAGAGATGGTTACTGTTTTGGCGTTGGTGGCGTTATTGAAGATTAAAACTCCGTCAGCAGTTGATGAATTACCTATGCGTGTGGTTCCGTAAACATGCAGCAAGCTTCCTGCTGCCGGTGGATTGGAAGCGCTGTTTGAAATTGCTACCCCCTGTGAAAACAATTGTTGTGAAACAAGAATAAATAAAAAAGTGAAAATGATATTGTTAATTTTTCGGGCTGGGGTACTACTATCGGTTTCCATGGCTAAAGGGTTTTAGAGATGTTTACTTTTCTATATCCTTCTACGTTATTGTTGCATTTAGATATGCTGTTAATCGATATCCTCTCCTTAATATTTATGAACAGTGGTTGTCAATATTTTATCTTTGCTGCCCATGAAAAAAATTATCCTCAACAAAGGCAAAGAACATTCACTCAAACGTTTTCATCCCTGGGTTTTTTCAGGTGCTATTTCTGAGCGCAGCGAAAAAGTGGCAGACGGTGATGTTGCTGAAGTATTTTCCACTTCGGGTGAATACCTGGGGACAGGCTATTGCTCTCATGGCTCAATAGCAGTTCGTATTTTATCGTTTGAGCAAACAGAGATAAACCTTGATTTCTGGATAAGGAAAATTGCAGATGCTTATCAACTGCGCCAGCAGATTGGGTTAGCAGAAAGTACAAGTACTTCAGTTTTTCGTTTGCTGAATGCAGAAGGCGATGGAATTCCAGGTTTAATCATCGATTTTTATAACGGTACTGCCGTTGTTCAGGCGCACTCGTTTTTTGTCCACGATAACCTTGCGCTTATCGCTGAAGCATTACAAACAGTTTTAGGTAATAAATTGAAAGCTGTTTATGATAAAAGCGAAGAAACACTTCACGGCAAAAGCGAGGACGCAGTAAAGTCTGAATCGAATTATGTTTTCGGCAAAAACGAAACCAATGAAGTGCTGGAAAACGGCAACCGCTTTTATGTAAACTGGGAAGAAGGGCAGAAAACGGGTTTTTTTATTGACCAGCGAGAAAACCGCAAACTACTCGGCAGCTACTCCAAAGACAAGCGGGTGTTAAACACTTTTTGTTATTCAGGAGGGTTCTCTGTTTATGCTTTAAAGGCAGGTGCTTCGTGGGTGGTATCAGTAGATGCTTCGCGTAAGGCAATTGAGTGGACCGACCAGAATGTGTTGCTTAACGGTTTTGATGATAAAATGCATCACTCGCATGTAGGCGATGTTCAGGAATACATGAAATCCGCAGCTGATAATTTTGACATTATTATTTTGGATCCTCCTGCTTTTGCCAAACACCAAAAGGCAAAGCACAATGCGGTGCAGGGCTACCGCAGACTGAACGAAAGTGCTATCCGCAAAATAAAGTCGGGTGGTTTAATCTTTTCATTCTCCTGCTCACAGGCGGTTGATCGCTCTTTGTTTGAAAGCACTGTTATGGCAGCCGCCATTGATGCCAGACGTAATGTACGTATTCTGCATCACCTGAGCCAGCCGGCCGATCATCCTACCAATATCTTTCACCCGGAGGGGCAGTACCTAAAGGGGTTGGTGTTGCAGGTGGGGTAGGTATTTTTGCAACCACCTGTTTACTCTATTTAATATTTAAAAAACACTCTATTAGAATCTGAGTTGCTGTTAAAAGTAATATAGGCATACTTTAATTGTAGCAGTGAAATTCTTTAATCTTACAGATTCTAATAATTTAATCAATGCTTTTTTTTATTGAAGTTGTTATAAATAAGATTGTAATAGAAGAGAAAAAAAACACTTAGGATAAAGGAGTTCTTATTTATTAGCAACTTATTAATAATTTTTATCCTTTATATTTATTGGAATTATTTTGCTAAAAAAATGACATAAAGGTGCGATTTGTTAGTAAATTTTAATTCCTTCTGAAATTAAAACGCCTACTTTTGAAAATATAATTATTTCAATTATCAATAGTGGACTATATTCTTCTCTCTTGCACAATACTGCCAGCCATTCCAGGCATTGATATTGTAACAGCTGAATTGGCTGATATTGGTTTCGAAAGTTTTGAAGAAACTGAAAACGGAGTAGATGCTTATATACAAGCCCGAATTTTTGATCATGAAAAATTGAAAGCAGTTTTCTCATCATTAGAAAACATAAAGGTTGAATACGAGCAGAAATTAATACCTGCACAAAACTGGAACTCTGTATGGGAAAGTAATTTCGAACCGGTTCTCATTGATGCTATATGCTCTGTTCGCGCTCCTTTTCACCCTAAACCTGAGGGTGTAG
>SXHM01000291.1 GCA_005773695.1 Bacteroidota bacterium | reverse complement strand
TAAACCAGCGCTTATGTGATATGTTCGGCTATGCCTATGAAGAACTCTACAAAAAGGCGTTCTTTGAATTAACACATCCTTCAGAAGTAGGAGAGAGTTTGAAAAAATGGGACGCTTTATTAAGCGGAGAAATAAAGAATTTTACTTCCGAGCAGATTTATTTGCACAAAAACGGTTCGCAGATTTATGCAAATCTTACAGTTTCGCTGGTGCGCGATACAAGCGGTTCGCCTAACTACTACGTTGCAGTATTTGAAGATATAACTGTACGCAAACAGCAAGAAAAAGAGCTGCAGGAATCGTTGAAAGAAAAAGAAGTGTTGTTGAAAGAAGTGCACCACCGCGTTAAAAATAATATGCAGGTAATATCCAGTATTTTAAATCTGCAATCATCATATATAAAAGACGAAGCAGCTATTGAAATGCTGAAAGAAAGCCAGGACAGAATTAAATCAATGGCTTTTATTCACGAGAGTTTATATCAGGGAAAAAACCTTTCGCATGTTAAATTCTCTGAGTATGTGCGCAACCTGGTAAGCAACCTTTTCCACACCTATGGAATAAACAAAAAAGGACTAAAGCTAAAGTTTGATCTTGATGAGGTATTCTTGAATTTAGACACCTCTATACCTTGTGGACTAATTCTCAACGAACTTATTTCAAATGCGCTTAAGTATGCCTTTGTTGACAGAGAGGCGGGAACACTTTCAGTTACACTAAAAAAATTAGATGGAGGAAAACTGAAACTTGAAATAGCTGATGACGGAAAAGGTTTTCCAACAGAGATAAACTGGAAAGACACAGAATCGCTTGGCCTGCAATTAGTAGTAACACTTGCAGGACAAATCCGCGGAGACATTCAAATGGAAACAAAAAAAGGAACTACATTTACCATCGTTTTTAAAGAATAACAAAAACCCATATGTCGAAAATAAATATTCTTGTTGTTGAGGACGAAAGCATTGTTGCTAAAGATATTCAGAACAGCCTCCGCAAACTTGGTTATAATGTACCGCTGACAATTTCTTCGGGAGAAGAAGCTATTGTTGCTGCAGAAGAACATAAACCGGATTTAGTATTGATGGATATAATGCTAAAAGGCGAACTCAGCGGTATAGAAGCTGCTGACCAAATTCGCCAGCGTTTTCAAATTCCGGTTATTTATCTTACAGCTTATGCTGATGAAAGTACCTTGGCTAAAGCAAAAATCACAGAACCTTATGGCTATATCATTAAGCCATTTAAAGAAATTGATTTGCATACAACTATTGAGATGGCTTTGTATAAACATGGTAAAGAAGCGCAACTTCGCAAAGAGCGTGATTTATATTCTTCCATTGTGCGAGACACCAACACATCAGATTCTATTTTTGTAAAATCTAATTCTCGTTTGGTAAAAGTGAAATTAGCCGATATTATGTATGTTGAAGCGTTAAAAGATTATGTAATTATTCATTGTGTTGGAGCAAAATACACCATTCACTCCACCATGAAGGATATTCAGGAAAACCTACAGGATAAAGAGTTTATTCGTGTTCACAGATCTTTCATAGTTCGTCTGGATAAGATTGCGGCTATTGATTACCCCAACCTGGTAATGGAGGATGATAAAAAGCATATACCTATTGGTGGTTCATACAAAGATGATTTAACAAATAGGTTAAAATTTGTCTAGGTATTCCCAAGCATTTAGTTCAACGCCTGCGGAATTTCCTGCGGGCGTTGTTGTTTATATCTTTGCCGCAAATTGGTCCTGTAGTACAAAGGATAGTATGGGGGTTTCCGAAACCCTTGATCCAGGTTCGATTCCTGGCGGGACCACAAAAATAAAAACCATACTTTCGTTAAAAAATTAAGCAATGAATACTGAACTATTAAAAGGCGGAGAATTTATTATCAAGACAACAGACTACAACAACATTTTTGTTGCCGAAGAATGGAATGAAGAACAACTCATGATTCGCGATATGGTGAAAGATTTCTGCATGAAAGAAATTCACGGTATGGGAATAGAAAAAGCGGCTTCGCTGGATGCCTCCAAAGACTTGGATATAATAGTAGGCCTGCTCGAAAAATCAGCAGAGTTGGGTCTTTGCGGACTTTCTATTGATGCCGAATATGGAGGAATGGACCTTGATTTTAACACGGGATTATTGTTTGGTGAAGCTATTGCGTTGGGTTTTTCATTCGCCACTACCATTGGTGCACAAACTTCTATCGGCTCCTTGCCTATAGTGTTTTATGGAACAAAAGAACAGAAGCAAAAATATCTTCCGGGAATTGCCACAGCAAAATTGAAAGCATCATATTGTCTTACCGAACCCACTTCAGGCTCTGATGCCAACTCTGCAAAAACAAAAGCTACGCTTTCTGCAGACGGAAAACACTATTTGCTTAACGGCCAAAAAATGTGGATTACCAACGGAGGCTTTGCTGATATTTTTATTGTCTTCGCAAAAATTGAAGATGATGAAAATCTTTCTGCTTTTATAGTGGAGAAAAATTTCGGAGGCATACAATTAGGCAAAGAAGAAAAAAAATTGGGGATAAAAGGATCTTCCACAGTTCAGGTCTTTTTCAACGATTGCAAAGTTCCAGTTGAAAATTTGTTATCGGAGCGTGGAGCAGGATTTAAGATTGCTCTGAATATTTTAAATACCGGCAGAATTAAATTGTGTGCAGGCTCTGTAGGTGGCAGTAAATTTGCAATTGGTAGAGCGGTAGTCTATGCCAACGAGCGCTATCAATTTAAAAAGCCAATCAGCGATTTTGGCGCCATGAAATACAAAATTGGCGAAATGATTATGCGTGTGGTTGCAACCGAGTCGGCTGTTTACCGCACAGGAAATAATATTGACCGCAAACAAAAAGAATTTGAAGCGCAGGGAATTGAAAAAAGCGAAGCAAAATTAAAAGCAGTTCGCGAATACGCTGTTGAGTGTGCCATTTTAAAAGTGTATGGCTCTGAAGTATTAGACTACACAGTTGATGAAGCATTGCAAATTCACGGAGGAATGGGTTATGCAGTTGAAACAGGCGTAGAGATGGGGTATCGCGATGCGCGCATCACACGCATTTACGAAGGAACCAACGAAATAAACCGTATGTTAGCTATTGCAGAATTGATGAAACGATCGTTTCAAAGCAAAGAGATAAACCTGCTTGATGGAGGAAAAAAACTCCCCGGCTTTTTGTTTATGCAAACGCTTCCTTTAAAAAGCAAAGCAGGTTTTGATGAAGAGAGAAGAATAGTTCAAGGCCTTAAAAATGCTTTTCTGCTTATTTCGGGCTCAGCAGGAAATAAACTAAAACTAAAACTTGTTGACGAGCAGGAAATAATAATGAATATGGCCGATATTCTTGCGGAAGCCTATATTGCAGAGTCTTTATTGTTGCGCGTTCAAAAACTTTCTGCAAAGAAAGATATGGACAAAGAACAGTTAGAGGTCATGAAAAAACTGTTACGACTTTTCCTTTATGAAGCACTTGCAAAAGTTCGAAGATCAGGAAATGAGGCCATTGCAAGCTACGCATCAGGTTTTGAAAAAAGCCTGATGAATCGTCTTCTGAAAATGCTTACTCCGAAATTTGATGTAAACCCTAAAAGCTTAAGAAGAGCAGTTGCTGAGTTTGCAATCAAAAAAAATGGGTATCCATTTATTGGATAATTGCAGCAGCTTCTATTTCCACCACCAAATCTGGGTGAATAAGCGCTTTTACTTCCACCATAGTTGCAGCAGGTTTTATTTCCCTGAAAAATTCACCGTGAGCTTTTCCAATCTCTTCCCATTTTGAAATGTCGGTGACAAACATGCGTGTGCGAACTACATCATTTAATGATGCTCCTGCATGATTCAATGCTCGTTCAATCTTTTGAATGATGTATTTGGTTTGCTCATAAGCATTTCCGGGAGCAATTATTTTTTCTCCTTCACTTGCTGTAGTTCCTGCTACTTCAACTATGTTTCCAACCTTTACTGCTCGACTGTATCCAACAATATCTTCCCATTTTGCACCAGAAGAAATGTTTTGTCTTTTCATTATTTTGGTAGTTTATTCCCTGTCTTTAGGAGAAGGTTGTGGCAAAGTTTCTTTTATTTCCCTTGCAATGGTGGAAAAATATTCAACCTCTCCCTTTTCGTTTTTATGAGCAATAATTACCTGCGAAACCGGAATTTCTTTTCCATCTAATGTAAGTAAAGCTGTTTCCCCCCGCCATATTCCATGTTTTACAGAATATGGAATAGCTTCATCTGCAAGATAACGAACAGCCCATCCTGGTTGCAAATCATTTATTTTTAATTTACCGGTATCTAATTCATCGGTTATGCCCAGCATTTTTTTTCCCGCAGAATTAATATACTGACTTACATAATCAATTCCTGAAATTCCTACAAAGTCCGATGTAGACTCTAAAATGGTATTCAACAGTTGACTTCGCTTAAGCAGAAAATCCAATTGTTGTGCGCGATGTTTCAGCTCAATTTCATTTTTGCGCAACTCTTCCAGCGCAAGATTTTTTTCGCGTTGTATTTCTCTTTTCTTTAACACAGCATCAACTGCGTGAGGTAAACGTTTCAGGTTATTTTTCATCACATAGTCATCAACCCCCTGTTTCAAAAATTCAATAACAACATCTTCTGATAATTCGCCAGATATGAGAATAAAAGGAATGTCAAGTTTTTCGGTTTCCAGCAGTTTAAATGCGTGAAGCGCATTAAACCCCGGAAGACTGTAATCGGCAATAATTAGGTGGGGTGAAAACGACCGGACCTGCGAAATAAAATCGTGTCTCGAAGAATGAACCTTAGCCTCAAACAACATGCCCGAAAGGGTTAATTCTTCCATAAAAACATCTGCATCTGCAAGAATATCTTCTAAAATAAAGATCTTGAGCTTGTTGTTACCCATTGCTGCCATAAAGATAAGAAAAGCCCGCGAGTTCGTATGGGCCGATGTTGAAGAAAATAATATTTAGGCGGCTGAACCTACAGGTATGTTAACCTTAAGCGTGAAATAAGTTTTCTTATCACTCAGTTTGCGAAAATCAAATTCAAACTTATTTGCTGACTTGCGAGCTATATCAAGCAATCCCAACCCAGCTCCGCCTTTTTCACTAAACTCCATATTAGACATGAGTTGTTTGTATTTATCTCTTATCTCTTCAGGTTTTAGATTATTAATATGTTCAAGCTTTTCTTTTAAATATGAGGTTTTGTCATTGTCCATCATATTTCCTGTAATGATGAAAAAATTTGTTTCGTTTCGTCCAATTAGCAAAATTGAAGATTCGTGGTCTTTGCCTTTTTCGGGCTCAGCGTGACGGCTTACATTTTGTAAGCACTCTACC
>SXHM01000290.1 GCA_005773695.1 Bacteroidota bacterium | reverse complement strand
TTATTAGTTTTATCAAAAATTACTGCCAGACTGTTTATCAAAGCTTTTTCTGCTATATCTTTTCGCGGCAAAACAGCAAGTTGTTTATTCAATTCTGTCAATACATTGTCAACAACATTCTGAGAATTTGAAACAAGAATTACCTGACTGTCTGCACCATGCTCTGCCTGTGACAGCAGGTCTGCTGCAACAAATGCTGGAATGCATGTATCGTCAGCAAAAACAAGCACTTCCGATGGACCAGCCGGCATGTCTATTGCAATTCCTTTTGAGTTTATGAGTTGCTTGGCAGTAGTTACATATTGATTTCCAGGGCCAAAGATTTTGTATACCGAAGGTATACTTTCTGTTCCGAATGCCATGGCAGCAATCGCCTGAGCACCGCCTACTTTAAATACATTTTTTACTCCGGATAGTTTTGCTGCATATAAAATCGCAGGATGAATCTTGCCATTTTTTCCCGGAGGTGAACACAAAATAATTTCTTTGCAGCCAGCAATGTTTGCTGGAACTGCTAGCATCAGAACAGTTGAAAACAATGGTGCAGAGCCACCAGGAATATATAATCCAACTTTTTCAATTCCCACAGATTTACGCCAGCAAAATACTCCTGAAGATGTTTCTATAATTTTTTCTTCTTCTTTTTGAGCTGTGTGAAAGGATGAGATATTCCTTTTTGCTTCTTTGATAGCTTCTTTTAATTCTTCAGAAATTTGTTGTTCTGCTTCCGAGAATTCTTTTTCACTTACCTGAAGCTCATTGAGTTCGGTTTTATCAAAACGTAGTCCATATTCTCGTAAAGCTTTGTCGCCATTTACTTTCACGTTATCTATTATTTCTAAAACGCTGGTATGAAGTGAAGTTGAATCAAAATATGGTCGGACAATTAGTGCCTGCTGATGCTGTTGGTCAGGATTGATAACGATTTTCATTTTAAAGAATCATCTTTTCAATCGGAACAACCAGAATACCTTGTGCACCATTTAGTTTAAGGTTTTCAATTATTTCCCAGAAATCATTTTCATTGACTACAGAATGAACAGAACTCCAGCCTTCTTCTGCAAGTGGCAGAACAGTGGGACTTTTCATACCCGGCAATATCTTTATGATTTCATCTAATTTGTTATTTGGTGCGTTTAGTAAAATGTATTTGTTATTCTTCGCTTTCTTAACAGCATTTAAACGAAAGACTAATCGGTTGATGATTTCCTGCTTTTCAGCTGACAAATTATTTCCCGAAACAAGCACTGCTTCCGATTTGAAAATCACCTGCGCTTCTCTTAAACCATTCATGAATAGGGTGCTTCCTGAACTAACCAGATCGCAGATGGCATCGGCAAGTCCAATGCCGGGTGCAATTTCTACCGAGCCACTGATTTCGTGAATTTCAGCAGAAATATTGCTTTCTTTTAAATAATTCCCAAGAATATGGGGATAAGAAGTTGCGATTTTCATTCCGTTAAGATTGGCTGAGGAATTAAATTGCTTTGCCTTTGGAACAGCAATGCTTAAACGACATTTTCCGAACCCAAGTGCATTAATTGTCTTAACATTTTTGTTTTTTTCAACCAATACATTTTGACCGATTATTCCTATGTCGGCTACACCGTCTTCTACATATTGCGGAATATCATCATCTCGCAGAAAAAGTACTTCCCATGGAAAGTTAAACGCCTCTGACTTTAATTTATTGATACCGTTATTGAATTCTATTCCTGCTTCGCGCAGTATTCTTATACTGTCTTCGTGCAGTCTGCCTGATTTCTGAATTGCAATTCTTAGTTTGTTCATGTTGTTTCTGTTAAAAAAAAGAGGGCTAACCATCATGGGAAGCCCTCATTGTATAGTATACAATAGCTATCCTCTCACACTTTGTGTGAATGATGGCTGTGGTGATGAGTGTTAGCTATTTTCATTTATAAGACTGCAAATATAAAAGGTTTTCCGAAAACAAAAATTGTTTAAGATCATGCTAAGATCTATTACCACAGGAAATGTTTCACTAATTTTAATCGTTTAGGAAACATTGTATTAATATCAGTCTTTGCAATTGCAGGAACATTTCACAATCTTAGGAGTGTTTCCAGTCTACAAGGGCTGTCACAATTTAATTTGCTTCAAATTTTATATGTCAATAAACTGAAGGATTTTATAAAATATTCAGTTTGAAGCAGGGTTTCAGAAGTATCATTTGATTTATCCCTATTTTTGCAGGAAGCCTAACTCATGTCACTCTTCCACCCTACCGTTGAATCCTGGTTTGCAAAAAACCTTGGTGAGCCTACCGAAGTGCAGCGCCTTGCCTGGAAAGAAATAAAAGCAGGCAACAATACACTTATTGCTGCTCCCACAGGTTCGGGTAAAACACTGGCTGCCTTTCTTTCAGCTATAGATGATCTGGTAAAACTAAATCTTGAGTTTCGGTTAGAGAATACTACGCAGGTGGTTTACATCTCTCCTTTAAAAGCTTTAAGCAATGATATAGAACGCAACCTGAATGTGCCCCTTTCGGGAATACAAAAGGAGTTGGAAGAGCAAGGTTTGTTTCCTCCCGGAATACGTGTTAGTGTTCGCACAGGCGATACGCCACAGGCAGAACGCACGGAGATGATTAAAAATCCTCCGCACATTTTAGTTACCACTCCTGAATCACTTTACCTGATGCTGACCTCTGTTAACGGTCGCAAAATATTATCCACAGTGCAGACTGTTATAGTAGATGAGATACATGCACTGGTGGGTGACAAAAGAGGCTCGCACCTTGCACTTTCTTTAGAGCGATTAGAAGTTCTGACAAAGAACAGATTAAAGCGCATCGGCATTTCGGCAACACAGAAACCGATTGAACAGGTTGCTGAATTTCTGACCGGAACACATGGAAAAGAATACCCTGCTGTGATTGTAAACGCAGGTCATAAACGCAAATTGGATATTGCCATAGAAGTACCGCCTTCACCACTTTCAGCAGTAATGGCCAACGAAGTATGGGGCGAGATTTACCAGAAACTGGAAGAGTTAATTCTCTCACATAAGACCACACTCATCTTTGTAAACACACGAAGATTAGCAGAACGATTGGCGCATACACTAACTGAAAGATTAGGCGAGGATGCTGTAACCGCGCACCACGGAAGCATGAGCAAAGACCACCGCTTTGATGCCGAGCAACGCTTGAAGAACGGTTCGCTGCGGGCATTGGGTGCTACTGCTTCATTAGAATTAGGTATTGATATTGGCTCCGTTGATTTGGTTTGTCAGGTGGGTTCGCCACGTTCTATTGCTGCATTTCTTCAACGGGTAGGTCGCTCGGGACACAGTGTTATAGGAACTCCGAAAGGGCGTTTGTTTCCTCTTAATTTAGATGAACTCGCAGAAAGTGTTGCCATTTTAGATGCTGTAAAACGAGGTGAACTGGACAAAATAATTATCCCCGACAAGCCGCTCGACATACTTGCACAACAAATGGTTGCGGAGGTTTCGTGTGATGAATATAAGGAAGATGATTTGTTTGAGCTGGTAAAGAAAGCCTACCCGTATCGCAATCTTGAGCGCAAGGAATTTGATGAGCTGGTAACCATGCTCTCCGATGGCTTTGCTACAAAGCGAGGCAGGCGCAGCGCTTACCTGCACCGCGATATGGTGAACGATACACTCCGCGCCCGCAAAGGCGCAAAGCTAACATCAATTGTTTCGGGCGGAGCAATACCGGACAATTTTGACTACGATGTTATATTAGAACCAAGCGGCACATATCTCGGCACACTGAATGAAGATTTTGCAATTGACAGCATGGCAGGTGATATTTTTCAATTGGGAAATACATCTTGGAGAATACTGAATGTAGAAACCGGAAAAGTGCGGGTGGAAGATGCAGGAGGTTTGTCTCCTACTATTCCTTTCTGGCTGGGAGAAGCACCGGGCAGAACGGTGGAATTATCGAAGGCCGTTTCAAGATTACGTGCTGAAGTTTCGGATAAATTAGGAAGTAATCATGATTTACAAATAGAAGAAACCGTTCAAAAGCTGACTGAAGACTTGGGATTATCATCCTCTGCTTCTGAGCAGTTGGTAAACTTTTACGCATCTGCACAAGCGGCATTGGGAGTAATGCCAACGCAGGAAACATTGGTGATGGAACGTTTCTTTGATGAAGCGGGTGATATGCACCTGGTTATTCATTCACCATACGGAAGCCGCATGAACAGAGCATGGGGCTTGTCATTACGGAAACGTTTCTGCAAGAAATTTAATTTTGAATTACAGGCTGCCGCAACGGAAGATGCTATTATTCTTTCATTAGGTTCTACTCATAGTTTTCCTCTGGAAGAAGTTTTTCAATACCTGAATGCACAGACCGTGCGCACGGTGTTGATACAGGCACTGCTGGATTCGCCCATGTTTGAAATACGTTGGCGTTGGAATGCATCCCGGGCATTGGCCGTGTTGCGCAGAAGAGCAGGAAAAAAAGTGCCTCCGCAAATTCAACGCATGAACAGCGAAGACCTGATTGCGCTTGTGTTTCCCGACCAGTTAGCTTGTTTTGAAAACATACAGGGCGAGCGCGAAGTACCCGATCATCCCTTGGTAAATCAAACCATCCACGATTGCCTCTATGAAGCAATGGATATTGAACGTTTGGAAAATTTGCTGTGCTCCATCAAAGCAGGAGAACTGAATTTAGTTGCCAAAGATTTAAAAGAGCCTTCGCCTTTTGCACATGGAATATTGAATGCTCGTCCTTATGCTTTCTTAGATGATGCACCGCTGGAAGAAAGACGAACCAATGCTGTGAAAAACAGAAGATGGATGGACCCTGAGCAGGCAAAAGATTTAGGAAAATTAGATGAAGCGGCAATAGAAGCGGTAAAAAAAGAAGCTTTTCCTGAAGCAGAAAATTATGATGAGTTGCATGATGCCTTGGTGCTTTCGGGTTTCATCACCGAAAATGAAGGAGAAGCCAACAACTGGAAAAAGTATTTTGATGAATTGGTGATTGCCAAGCGTGCAACCGTTTTACAACACCTGCATATCCGCTTGTGGACACCCGTTGAACGCCTGCCGCAGCTGCTGAAAGTTTATCCTTCAGCAATATTAAACCCAACCGTAACTATTCCTGAAAAGATACAATCTTCATTTCCGATGAACCAGAATTCTCTGGCAGAAATTATTCGCGGCAGATTAGAAATACTGGGACCTGTAACGGCTTCTTCCATTGCTGAAACAATGGGATTGCCTTTGGCTGATGTGGATTTAGCATTAACTGTTTTAGAAAATGAAGGCTTTGTTTTTCGAGGACAATTTAATCCTGATGAAACCGAATTAGAGTGGTGCGAACGCAGATTGTTAGCCCGTATTCATCGTTATACATTGAAGAAACTGCGCAGCGAAGTGCAGCCCGTAAATGCAGCAGACTTTATGCGTTTCCTATTTCAATGGCAACAGGTTGAAACAGGCACACAGAGTGAAGGTCCGCAGGCTTTGGAAAAAGTATTGGAACAACTGGAAGGCTACGAAGCACAGGCAGCAGCGTGGGAAAGCGATATACTTACCATGCGGGTAAATGATTATGACCATCACTGGCTGGATGTTCTTTGTCTAAGTGGAAAATTTGCGTGGGGAAGATTCAGAATAAACAACAACAGTAAAAATTCAGGGCCTGTAAAAACCACACCCATTTCTATTGTTTCACGCCCTGCGCTTGGTATCTGGAAAGCAGAAAGCAATACAGAAAAACCGTTTGAACTTTCGCACAACGCAAAAAAAATACAGGACGTACTCAGTCAATACGGTGCTATGTTCTTTAATGAAATAACCGAAAAGACAGGCTTGATGCGCGGGCAGGCTGAGGAAGCAATGAATGAATTGGTGTCGTGCGGCTTGCTAACATCCGATAGTTTTACGGGGTTGCGTGCATTGCTGCTTCCTGCTAAATACAGC
>SXHM01000289.1 GCA_005773695.1 Bacteroidota bacterium | reverse complement strand
TTTTTTTCTTTTCTTTTTTTAAAGGAGGGAAAATTTTTAAAAAATTAAAATGAGAATACTGAATTTATATGCAGGGATAGGAGGTAACCGTAAGCTATGGGAAGATTGCGATGTAACAGCCGTTGAATACAATGAAGCGATTGCAGCCACTTACAAAAAGTTTCATCCAAACGACAATGTAATAGTTTGCGATGCCCATGATTATTTGCTGAACCATTACGAGGAATACGATTTTATTTGGGCTTCACCGCCTTGCCCGACACATAGTAAAATATCAATCAACTTCGCAAATGCAGAAGGAGAAAGAAGAAGAAAGCCCAAATATCCCGATATGAGATTATATCAGGAAATAATTTTTTTGGATAACTTTTTTAAAGGGCTTTGGGTGGTTGAAAATGTTACTCCATACTATGAGCCATTGATACCTGCAAAGAAAGTTGGAAGGCATTTGTTTTGGGCAAACTTCAATATCGGAACTGTGCCACACGAAAGTAGCGACAAAATATTAAGAGGAGAACAAAGTGAAAAATATGCAATAAAGGGATTTGATTTATCAGAGGAGAAAGGATTTAGGAAAGACCAAGTGATAAATAACTGTGTATTGCCTGAAACCGGTTTGTATATTTTGAACTTATTGATGTATGGGGGAAATTTGAAAATGGTTATGTGCATGATTTCATTCGTGATCATGGTGGTAATATTGTAGATAAGATTGTCAATAATTTACGTTCTGCAGAATTATTAATTCCGCAAGTGAATATCGTTCAGAAGTCAACCTTTAAAGCTGTCAAGATGTACGATGATAATTCACTTGATTTCGTCTACCTTGACAATGACCACGGCTACGAACATTTATCCAGAGAGCTTGAATTGTGGTACCCAAATATTTATCCGGGTGGCATGATTGGTGGTGATGATTATGTAAATGAAGTGTTTGTTGGTGTAAGGAAAGCTGTCGATGAGTTTGCTCTTATTCACAGTTTGCCTATTGAGTTTTTTGACCAAAGCTTTTTATTTACAAAATTGTGAGAAAAGTCTGCCTCATACCATTGTTCGGAAATTATGATACTCTCAAGGATCCGGGCTTCATTAGTGAGGGTTGGGAATATTTCGTTGTCACCGATAAGCACCCAGGCACTGAACTAATAAAGCCAATTTATCCACTATTTGCCGATGAACTTGACGATAAGAGAAAGTCGTCTTTTGTAAAAACACAACCGCACAGATTTGTTAGCGCAGATATTTACATTACAATGGATGCGAGCATAGAGCATTCAATTGATTTCAATGCGATACAGTTCAACTACGATATAAAACTGCTTTGCTCTACTGTTCGGGATTGCTTTTATGATGAAGCACTGACAAATATTCAATACAAGAAAGATGATCCTGTTATTATCTGTAAACAAATACAAGCGTATTTTGACGAAGAGTATCCTTTACATTCAGGAATGGTAGGGTGTGGGTTTATGATACGGAAGAACACATCACGTATGCGCGAATTCGGGCAGCTTTGGTTTAGCGAGATGTTGAAGTATAGCAAAAGGGAGCAACTTTCATTTAATTACATCAAGTGGAAGAATTGGGATATGATTAATTATGAACTGTTCGAGCCTGAATTTTGGAATTTCATCAAAATTCATAATCACAATAAATAAAACCTTTTTATATTTACGGCATAAAACTTTTACGCCATGATTGACCACAACTTAATTACACAACAATTACTTGGGGATGTTGATCTTAATTTCCTCATTGCCTCCTGGATAATAGCGATAGTTGGCGGTACGCTAAACGCAATACTATATTCGCTCAAAGGAACAAAAGACAAAACCAATCAAACTCCTTTGAAGTGGGATTTGTGGTACTTCCTGAAAGATAATGCAAAACGATTTATCTCGGGCATGATTATTCTTTTTGTGTATGCTCGTTTTGGCAATGAGCTGATGGGGCAAACGCTCACGCTCGGCTTTGCATTTCTAATCGGATTTTTCATTGATTGGGTAATGGTATTTTTCTACAAAAAATTCCATGAATTAAAAGATAAGTTTTTTCCATCAACTACTAACGAAGAATAGCTATGTTACAACGTCTATGCGATTACCTATCGTTTCACTCTGACGACATCATTGCTTTTGTAAGCGGTGATCTTATGGTTTCAATAATTGTTCTGCAGTTGCACCCAGCAGATGCTTTAGTCAAGACGGCCGGTGTGTTTGCGCTCGGTGTTGTTGGCGGCTTTGCCGGGCTTGTTGGAAAGAAACTGTTTACTTTATTGGAAGATTATCTTAAAAAAATATACGGCAAATGATTAAGAAGTACAACGCTCAGGAAATTGAAGCTCGTATGGCATTGTTAGGATTAACAATACCCGACTTCCATTTAGTCGGTGTTCGCTCTCACACAAGTATTCCGGATAAGTTTGACGATAGTTTCTACATTATGAAAGACCACAACATTTTAGGTGATGCTATGTGGTGCACTACAAACCCAGGGAAAGATTATCTCTTGGCACCGATGAACCCAAAGGGAACATTCATACTTGCAGCGGATAAGCAATACATAAATTGTTTCAAGCTCGGTTTGCACAAAGGGAAAGAAGCACTTATCCAGTGTAGCACTTTACTTGGTTACCGTGATAATGACAAAGACGAAATATATGAAGAGGCGGGGGATCTGATTACAGCGCCCGCTGATTGTCGTGTGGATATCCACAGGGCGAATGATAAATGGACAAGTGTTTTAGTTGGAAGGTGGTCTGCCGGCTGTCAAGTAATAGCCAATCCTATTGATTTTGCTTTATTACTCAAAGCGTGCAAAGACACATCAAAAGGTTTCTTCACTTACACACTACTTAAAGAGTGGTAGCAATGGACAAGCCGTATTTTAAAGCAAAAACTGTTGAGATATTGGTCATGGTGATATCTGTTTTAATAATGATAATCTGCGGAATTATATAATTTATGGCAAAAAATAAAGAGGTTTTAAGAAAGCGCGTCATCAAAGTAAAGAAGAAAGGCGTTGCTAAGAAACATCGGAATAAGCACGAAACGCTTAAAAAATACGTAGGGCAAGGTCGTTGATTGAAAGCCTGCATTAATTTTAAAAAGTAAGTAATGAATAATTATGAAAGAATTCCTCTTTATGTGTTATTGGCTTTTTGTGTTGGTGTTATTGGATATTTCATATTTCGCAAAGGACCTGTTCAGGAAGAAAAAAAAATAGAAGTAGTTCTACGCTACGACAGCTTGCCAAAGAGCATCAATAATTCAACGATTGAAAAACCGGTAGTTTATCGCGCTGGCGAGATTAATATACCTCCTGCGCAACTTCAGATACTGCAATCGCAAGACACTGTACTTCTGCGCCAAGTGCTTCAGGAAATATTCTCCAGGTACTATGAAATAAGAACGCAAAAGACTACATCTTCAGATGATAGCATTGAGATTACTACTATTGATACACTAACAGAAAACAGTATCGTAGGAAGGAAGTTAAGCTATAAGTTAAGATTCCCTGTTTCGCAAACTACTATTGTGAACAATCCACCGAACAGGAACAAGCTATATGTTGGCGCTTCGATTGAAGCCGGGGCTAATGGTCTTTATGGTATTAGCCCTGAACTCTCATTTGCTATGAAGAAAGGAACTATGATTGGCATAGGATATAACACCTACGCATTGGCAACCGGTCAGGATAAGTATGCTTTTCGCATTTCCCTTTCGCAGAAAATTAGGATAAAAAAATAGCCGGCAGCTTTCGCCACCGGCTTGTCACAATTATATGGGATATTTGTGACAGAATTTACCAATAACACTCAATCTTACTTCTGTCGATAACTCCAATCACATCTGTGTTTCCCCAGATAGAAAGGTATTCTTTTCTGTTAAGGTGAATGACATGGATAAATCCTGCATAGGAAACAAGGTCTCCTATTTTTATTTCAGGGTCTACTTCGGGCCCACGTGATACTACCCACCCAAGCGGTATTTTGTCAGCCGATGGTTCTGTGATACGTAAGTCATCACGTTTGGCATCACCTACTTTAAGTTCAGGAACAAATGGTTGAACTACCAATATTCCCGAATCTGTTTGTTTCGGAGGAACGAAAGGCATAAGAATTAACCTGTTGTTTCTTGCTTGAATTGGGCAGCGTTGAATTTCTTTTTCAACCTGATCCGGTCTTACTGAAAAAGCTGTCTCTTTGTTTAAATGGTCTTTTGATTTGTCAATGAGTTATTTTTCCATGATTTTTGTTTTTGTTTAGTTATTAAAAGTGAACCAGTTTATTCCCGGCTTGATGTTTAAAAAGTGTTTGTTAAGATAGTTATTACATTTGGTAAAATGCTTGCAATCGCGAAAAGCGTTTTTGCTTTTGGGGTCAGGATGTCCAGCCTCTAATATAAGATGCTTCTTTCCATCAACTGAACTTTTATATTGCTGTGCTTTGTTTCCCCAGAAAATAAAGACAAGGTGCTCCTTCTCTTTAGAAAGCATTGACAGGGTATTAGACGTAAATGTTTCCCATCCTTTATTCTGATGACTTCCGGGCTTTAAATCTTCAACAGTTAATAAGCCGTTCATGAGTAATACTCCTTGCTTAGCCCAAGAGCTTAAGCCGTTTGTTTTAAACGCAAGATTGAACGCGTTTACAAAGTTTGGGGCCCAATCACTAATAACTTCATTGAAGATATTATTTAAGGAAGCCGGTCTATTGTAGTTAGTGGTTGACCATGCTAAGCCGTCATTATAGTTTGCTGATGGATATGGTTCTGCTCCCATTATTACAACTCTCGTGTTGCTTAACTCTGTCTGTTTAAAGCAAGCAAACAATTTGTCTGGAGTAGGGTGTATCAATTTAGTCTTTCTTTCTTCAGCTATAAAGCTTTTCAATTTTAAAAAGTATTCCTTACTGCATTCCTCGGCAAGATATTCTTTCCATGTCTGTATTTTAGTCTCCATAAATTACAATTCTTTCAAAAGGTAAAGGTCGATAATTTCTTTACAGTGATCGAAGCCAACACCGAACTTAGCCCTGTAATTTAAAGCTGTCAATTGGTCCAGTATCGCCTTTTGCTCTGTAAGGTGAACATCTGACTTTAAAGTAATGCCATCTTTCAAAAATGGGCTTGTTGTTTTTAATTCGATAAACAATCCGTGGTAACCATGATTAGGATAAAAAATCATAATGTCAGGCAAGCCACGGGAACTTCTCATTCTTTGCGCCTGAACAGCTTGCCCTATTGATAATTTCATGCCTGATGATAAATCACAGCTGAATATGATACGGGGGTATTGTATTTTCAAATAGTCGCACACGGCTACTTGTAATCTCTTTTCACTCATTAGTATTTAGTGTTAAAGGTTTGAATAAATTTTTCGGCTACACCGGCTGCTTTGACAGTATCAAAATCTTTGTCAAGGGATATAACTATCAGGACAGACACACCGTAGCGTTTACAAAGCCACAATATCTGCTTTTGAGTTAATATGCCCTCTTGGTATTTTTCTGCGTTTATCCAGCGGGAGAACGATGAATTGGTAATCTTTAAACGATAAGTACGTGCTTCCCTGACAATATCATCAGCAGTCAAATTAAGTTCATCCATTCGCATTAGAATGTAGTCCTTAATATCCTTGTTGGAGCGAAGCACGCACTTATTGTGTTTTCTCAAAATGAATTATCGTCTATTTCTGTTACTGTTGTTTTAACTACTGTCCTGTACTTTTCTTCAATGGCATGTTTTGGCGGTGGCACTTGCACTCCGGCAAAGGTTTCTACTTCTTGTATCACCCGTTGAATGAAAAATGCAGCATCAGCTTTCTTTAATGAACTTTTGCTTTCTACAAAGCTCCTTTCTTCTGTTACACCATTTAAAATAATCATTTTGTTGAATGCAAGAAACATATTACAAAATTCTTTGTCAAGGACTTTTGATGTGTTTCCGGCATACGCCTCCGTATTTGTTACAGCCCACTTTAGTATTGACCAATAATACCCCCACTGATCCTTTGATGCTTCTGGGTCGTGCGGTTTAATGTCGATATCAATGTCAAGTCCTTCATAGGCTTTTAGTTCTTCTTGGTAAGCTTTGGGTTTGTAAGGCATTGCAACACCATTTCTTACCTGTGCTTTATAACGCATGAGAATTAAAAAGGGGCAAGGTTTTACGCTTGCCCCCTTTTAGTTTAAAATTCTTTATCGTCAATATCGTCAGAGGAAGCGACTGGCACACCTGTTTGTGCAGGAGCCGCAGATGGCTCTATTTCCCTTGCGTTAAGTTTGTATTCGGGGCTTTTACGAATTTCTGCTTTTTCAGCATCAGTAAGTAATTCCCATGCTGCAAATGTTTCAGGGTTTTCAGGATCGAAATAAACAATGCCGGAAATCAATGGCGGGCATGTTTGAGCGTGCTGAACAATGTTGTTCGCCTTGTCTTTCATTTCTTTCATCAGAGGACCGATACTGCTTGGAACAGCATATTGGTTTCCGTCTGTACCTTTTTCAATAGCAACGGTAAGCTGGCATGTTTTGTTCAGTAATACCTTTGGGTCAAAACCATTTGTTTTTTCCGATTCGGTAAGTTGTCTGTTTCCCCATGCTTCGATTAATTTACGGAAATTTGAGCCTTCAAAAATTGTGAAGGGGTATTTACGTGTTAAGCGAAATGGTTTTTCAGGTTGTCCTTCACCGAAAGAGTGAAGTAATAAAGGAAGTTCCCACCCTACCTTAACCCAGGGCTTAATTTTTACTTTTCCTTTC
>SXHM01000288.1 GCA_005773695.1 Bacteroidota bacterium | reverse complement strand
GGCAGAACAAATCATAGGCGCTCAAATAAATGAAGGAGATACTATCAATATTGATCTGGATACAAAGAAAGAAGAAATCATTATTAATATCATAAAGGCTGCAGAGAAGGAAAAAGAAAAAAAGCCTAAAAAATCTTCGAGTAAAGAATAAAATTATTCAAACACAAAGATAAGTGGGAATTAATCCATAAATTGGATTTATTTCCCCTTCTTCTTTGCTTCTTTTCACAAACAATTTTTTATTTAATTCATCAATAGATGAACTTTCTTTTGTTAAATATGATGCATCTGACTTAATTTATCCTGAATACGAAAAATAGATTATTTAACAATCTGTAAACATTAGTTTGCTATTTTCGCAAAATATAAAACCAAAATATAATGAAAAAATCATTACTTGTTATTGCTTTAATATTTTCTGATGCTTTTGTAAAAGCACAGGAAAAGGGCGGGCTACCTGCAACACTTGTTATTAATGAAGTGGATTATGATCAGGTCTCTGCTGATACAGCTGAATTTATTGAACTGAAAAATGTTAGTTTAAATGCTATTGACCTTTCTACTGTCCAGATTTATCTTTACAATGGTAATAACACCACACTTGCAGTTTACGACACTATTTTTCTTCCCACCTACTCTTTACAGCCCGGAGCATATTATGTTATTTGTGGAAATTCAGGAGGGGTTGCCAACTGCAATCAGGTAGAGCCTATTCATTCAAACATGATTGAAAATGGCTCACCGGATGCAATTGCAATCGGTTCATCACTTTTTCCGGGTGTATATGCAGATGTTTTGAGTTATGAAGGTGATTGCCCTTCACCCTGGATAGAAGGAACAGGGGTTACTATTGCAAACAGTGATAATAATGATGATATTAGAATTGGGCTTTCACGTTTGTCTGACGGAACTGACACACAAAATAACAGTGCTGATTTCAGTAAGCGTTGTATTACTCCCGGTGTGGCAAACACTGCTGATAACAGCAACTGTGGTGGCATACCAACTGGTATTTCTTCTATTTCTAAAACTGAAATTAACTTATTCCCAAATCCGGCCAATGATTTTGTAACCATCTCAACTGGGGTAAACAGCGGTGATGTATCCGTTTTGGTTTATGATTTTACAGGTAAACTGATAGAGAACAAACAACTGAAAAATGCAGGAACAACTGTTCAATACACTACTTCTGAGTTAGCAAATGGTGTTTATATCCTAAGCATTAAAATAGCAGACAAAACCGTAACTAAAAAACTGACTGTTTTGCACCGTTAATACTTTTAATCAGCATCAGTTAAATCTGATTGATTTCACAAAAGGACTTCTGTTAATAGACAGAAGTCCTTTTTTTTATTGCTCAATATCTCTCAATTAGTTATTGCAAAATTTGAATATTGTGTTTCTGTAATCTTTCAAAAATTAACTTTTATTTCAATTAAAAAGGGGCTGAACATCAGCCCCTTTTTAATCAGTACCTATTTTAACCGAACTCTATTTTATCACAATCTTTTCTGTGTTAACGCTATTTTCAGTTACTAATTGCAACATGTAGATGCCTTTTGAAAGTCGGTTTGATGAAATCATCAGGCGATTATTTCCTGATTTCAGATTATCGTTGCGTTCATAAACAGTTTTGCCGGCAACATCAGAAATGCGCACCAATATGTTTTCGTTTTCTTTCAATGAAATGTTTATTCCAAAATCACCTGATGTTGGATTAGGGTAAACTGAAAATAATTCAACATTGGATTCTTCAAAACCGGGAGTTACTGTGCAAGGTATTGAACCGGGATTAGCAATATAGGTCATATCATCAAAGTTAATATAACATACATAGTTTACGCTGTCAACAAACGGATTGCGGTTTCCCTGCAGTGAATCCAAAAAGTCATTGCGGGCTATTTCCCATGCATCCGGTGGGTCTTGCCAGTGCCATGCTTTCAATACATCCTGATCTTGTCCGTATTGTATAAGCGAAGAAATATAATCGGGCAATCCCCAATTATTTCCGTTTACACCATTGTATGCAGTAGCCATGTAAAATAAAGCGCGGACTGCATCTCCTTTGTGTTGGTCACGGGGTTCATATACCTGCAAGCCGTTTGCATCTGTACCAAACTTACTGTCGAGATACGTATACGTAGCATTTACAACTTCGCCTAATGGATAGTTAGATCTATAAGCATTTGCATCTTCAAAAGTTACAGGAAAAAGATTGTACTGATCTGAATATTCTTTCGAATCCTGATCAGGAAATGTGGGCATCCAGCTGTGACAGTAAGTATGTTCGCGACTGAATACCGACCAATCATAAGGTTCACTGTAAACATATTGTTCACCGCTGTAAACACAGGTTACTACCTTTTGTCCGTTGCTGGTATCGCGCGAAGCAAAAAGCGCAATATTTGTTTCTTCATAATCGTTATAGTATATCTGCGTGTGAGGATTAATCAATGCAGATAAATCAGTTAGAAATGAAGTTGCTGCAGTATTTATGGTTGAATAGGTATTTCCGATGTTTGCTCCTGTAGTTGTTACATTACCTGTAAGCGGATTAGCAGTTAAATAATTAGTGTATTCTCCGTTTCCGTTATATGCAAAAACTGCAAAATAATATTGAGTTCCGGCTACAATAAAATTTGGAGAAAATGTGGTGTTATTTGCGCTGAATACAACCTTTGCATCACCGATATTTTCTCCTCGGGTATAGGTTGTTCCGTCAACTGGCACTTCAGTAACTGCGCTGCCTGTTTTTCTTAATACAAGATAGCCATTAGCAGCAGGCGATGGAGCTGTAAAAGAACCGTTGAAACGATAAGAACGAACATTGCCAAACGTTAAATTTGTTGCCTGTTGTGAAGGTTGTGTAGCCAGAAAATCACCGTATCCGTAAAGATTAACAATGAAAGGATTTTCATTACTGTCGTCATTTACAATGCTTAGTTGTGCAGTGCGTGTGCCTGGTTGTGTTGGAGAAAAACTGATAATTAAATCACCTTGTGAATTTGCATTGGTGCTTGAAGGCGTTGTAGTAACCGTAAACTCAGATGCGTTTGCGCCTGTAATAGATGTTGAAGTAATATTTAGTACGTTTACAGTTCCCAGATTAAAAACTGTTAAGGTTAAATCTTCTGAACTTCCGTTGGCTGCTCCAACTGTGGCAATACCACCGCTTACAATTGGTTCACCATCTTGTTCCAAGGCAATTTCCTGTGCAGGGCCAGCTGCAGGTATTGCAATATTTATATCATCTAAAGCTACATTACTTCCACTGATCTTATCAGAATAAAAGAAACGGATGTAGCGGCTTGCAGCATTTGGCACATCGGTATAAAGTGTGTAAGCTGTAACACTTGGAACACCATCTGTAAATTCACGCAAAGTTGTCCATGAACTACCATTTACACTTTGCTGAACGGTAAATGTACCTTCCCAGGGCGAGCCTGTTGTAGAACCTTTCAGATAGTAAGTCACTGCCCCCGGATCATCTGCAACCTGAATTTGAAGGTAATCATTATCACTGTCTAACTTTAACGATGATGGTGCGCTATAAGCTGCGCTACCAGTATAGAATGCTGTTCCGGAAGTTGTCCAACCGTTTGGTATTGCACCATCAGAACTCCATGATGTTGGAAGGTTTGCCTGACCAAATGATGTAAGTGCGCAATGTGCTGTAAACAGCAAGCTGAGTAATTTTTTCATTGTATTTAATTAAAAAGTAATAGTTAGTGAAGTATTATATCGAATGCCCATTCCCATAAAAACACTTGCTGATTGAGCATCAAAATTCTGATTTGGTGAAACAAAAGTATCGTTATTCAAAGCATCTGAAATGTAAACGGTGTTTAACACATTGAATAAGCTTCCGCGCAAATCAAATCTTACTTTTTGCCAACGGAAACCATAACCCAAATGCACATCAAGTAATCCATAATCCGGAATTTTCCATGATTGTCTTCCTGCAATTGCACCGGATAAAGTTACAGGCTCAAACTGTGAATAATTTTGTCCGAAATACGTATATTGTGCTTTTACATAAAGGTCTTTTATTACCTCGTAGCGTAAGCTTCCTGCAAATGTTAATTGTGCTGCATCACCTACGCGAACTCCGGCAGCATCAAATGAAATGGTGTCTACCGGAATGCCTACATCATCAGCAATCACTACATTTTCTTTTGAAGTCCATATCCAGTTGCCCAACGAGCCCATTCCTTCCAGTGTAAGGTTCTGCAATATTTTCCATGAAAAATCTAGTTCAATACCTGCGTGACGGGCATCCATTCCGTTCACATTTGCACTGTAGTTATCTCCATCAATAACTACTGTAACTGCATTATCAACCGGTCGGTTGTTCCACATCGTATAATAAGCATTGAGATTTATTGCTAAACGTGCTGAGCTCATTGCATAACCTAATTCAACTGCCTGAATAACCTCATTCTTAATATCTCGGATAAGTTTGTTTTCACGGTTAAATACATTGTCGAAACGAGGAGCACGATTTAAATAACCCAGATTTACAAATACACTTTGTTTCTCGGTAAGATTGAAATTTGCACCGCCTTTTACTGTATAACCCGGAAGCCATTGCTGATCAGTGGTTGAGTAGCGAGCTTCTTTTGAAGCAATGGTATAATCAGATCCGTTGTACGTGAGTGTATCACCAAATCCAACAACCTCCAGTATTGTTGTATCGCCTAACACCAAATCTTTTTTACGGAAATAATCAATACGCTGATAACCGGTATAAGCACCGCTGATATTAATAAAAGCACTCCATCTTCCTTTTTTAAATTCAGCCATAGCAAATAAGCCTCCCCATTTTACTTTTCCGTCATAATGGTAGCCTATTATATCACCATCACGCTTTACATTAGTACTTTGATTTTTGTCAACATTATCAAGAAAAAGGTCTCCTCCCAATAAATCGTAAATGGTGCGGTAGTGATTACCAACATATGATCGTAAATCAACTCCACCTGAAATTTCCCAATGAGGAATTGCATAATTCATTGTTACCAAACCGCCATACCATTGGTGATTGTTTATACTGCTGCGGATAATTCCAACAGAGCGTCTTTCGCCCTGATAAATATTAAATGGGTTGTATGCATTAGAATTATAAACTAATTGAAAATTTTGTTGTCCGTTTGAATCAATCAATAATTGAGGTGGAGTTTGATAACCTGTTCCCCCTCCGTTTCCAAAAGAAGCATAAGCAACTGCTGAGACATATAATTTATCGTTCACCGTCCAGAAATCCTTGAGCATTATTACAGGTTTATGGAAATAGTTAATCCGTTCATTCATCACACCTTGTTTGGCCGAGACACTGTCTCCATCGCGGAAGCGTACAATATTACCCCAATGTTCGTTATAGCGCAGACCGAACTCGGCTACTCCTGATGTATCAGCACCTAAACCGGCAGCATAGTCTTTATCATAGGTACCAATGCTGTTTTTAAATGCACGTTGCGAGTGGCTTTGCGGTGCACCAAATCCTGAAAGACTTATTAAATGTTTTCCCCATCTTTTTTCAACTTTTAAATAATAAAACCACATCTTACTCCAGGTCTCATCCACCCAGCCATCGCTGTTTTTAAATGATCCTGCTGCAGTAATTCCAAATCCGTTTTTAAGTTTGCCTGACGTAAGTGCAATGCTGGTACGCAGGGTATTGTTATTTCCATACTCCTGTTTTACAATAATTCCTTTTTTAGAATCAATACCTTTGGTAATAATGTTCATGCTTCCACCTACAGAAGGTATGGCAAGTTTAGATGCACCGAGACCACGCTGCACCTGCAAGCTTCTTGTAATGTTATCCAATCCAAACCAGTTGCTCCAATAGACCCAACCGTTTTCCATATCGTTTTGCGGAACTCCATCAATCATTACTGCAACATTGCGTTGATTAAATCCACGGATGGTAATGCGGGCATCGCCATCTCCCCCGCCCTGCTGTGTTGCATAAACACCAGGCGTTGTATTCAATATCATGGGCAAATCCTGCGAGCCTAATTGCTCCTGAATTTTTGCAGGTGTAATATTTGAGAAGGCTACAGGTGTTTCGCGCACTTTGGCGATATCTGCTACTACTTGCACTTCCTGAAGTTGAAGGGTGCTTAATTCAAAATCAAGAAGAATGTTATTTCCTTTAATACTAACTTTTTTCTCCTGCTCAAGGTAACCAACGTAAGTAACTTTAATTGTGTAATCACCATCTGCTAACTGAACAACGTATTTGCCATCAAAGTCAGTTACCAAGCCTTTGCCTTCGCCATACAATACATTTGCACCAATAAGCGTTTCGCCTGTTACAGCATCTTTAATAACACCTTTAAGTGAGCCTTGTTGAGCGAATACAGGAGCAAACAGTAAACAGAATGCAGTGAGCAGAAATAAGCGTTTCATTAAAATCCCTTCGACTACGCTCAGGGTGAAAATTAATTAGCGAATAGTTACTTTCTTAACTGCTTTGCCTGCTTCGGTATGTATAACCGCAATGTATAGTCCCGCAGAAACTGAAGGAACCAGAATACGAACAGCCTTTTTGTTATCTGCAATTGTGCTTGACACCAATTGTCCGGCAACGTTCCATAATTCTACTTTAATAATGTTATCGCTAGACTTAACAAAGAAATTATCATTAGCAGGATTTGGATAAACTGATGTTTTTGCGCTCAAAGTATTTTCGCTTATAGCATTTGCATTGCAAACACAATCATGTGTTCCAAGTCCTGTAAACGTGTTTAATGCAAGTGAATCCCATTGAACAGATACGTCCCAAGAGCCAAGTTGAGGATTTTGAGTTGTTCCGTCTGATACTCCAGATTTACGAACCAATGTTTGGTCTTTTGTCCAGTATGCTCCTTGTCCATCGGTGTAAGGAGCTACGTTGGTCCAACCACCGTTGGGTGAAGTTCCGCCATTACCGTTTAAAGGACGCTCTCCGATTACAGCAAAAATATCTACGTTAATCCAGTTAGATCCGCTTTTCTTTTGAAGTGAAAAAGCGTCATCGCCATTAAAAGAAAGGCAATTTGACCCTTCGGTATTGGGTAATGCAGGGTCGCTGTCATAAACCGGTGAGAAAAATCCACCATTTACAGAATTAGCAATAGCTAGCAAATCAGAAAACAAAGCGGTATCGGCACCGGTTGAATTTGGATTTCTTTTGTCAAGAAAAGCAGTATAAGTTCCGTATGCGGCAACACTTCCTGTAAGTGATTGTACATAGCGG
Source organism: Bacteroidota bacterium (assembly GCA_005773695.1). Next base: position 2,875 of record SXHM01000288.1, on the reverse strand, counting down.
ATATCTAAATCGGCTGTAGTGCTTCCGTTTTCCCAGCGTACAATGCGGTAAGCCCCGTCTAAAGAAATGGCAGCGTCTGTAGGGTTGTAAATTTCAAGTGCTTTGTTGTTAAAACTGCCTTCTACATATTCTGAGAAAAATAATTCGGTGCAGGTAGGACCAACCCCGGTTTGTGCATTGGATGCAAAAGCAACAGTAACTAAAGTTAAGGAAAGTAAAAATTTGTTCATTGAGTTTATGTTTTTTTGAATTAGGCTGCAAATGTAGTAGAAAAGATATTGCTGCAAGTTTACTTTATAGTTAACAAATACAGACTCTCTTTAATTCTTAGCTTTGCGCCCTCAATTTTTTGCGCATGAACCTACTTTCAATCGAAAACCTTAGTAAATCATATAATGATAAGGTGTTGTTCAGCAACATCAGTTTCGGGCTGGAGAAAGGACAGAAGGTAGCTTTTGTAGCCAAGAACGGAACAGGTAAATCTACCCTGCTGCGCATTATTGCCGGGAAAGAAACAGCCGACAGCGGAAATTGCATTTTGCGTAACGATACCAAAGTGGGGTTTCTTGACCAGCAACCTGTTTTTGATCCCAATAAAACGGTTATTGAAGCAGTATTGGATTCTTCAGGTGAAGTAATGAATGCAGTAAAGGAATATGAAATTGCGCTTAATCATCCTGAGAGAGAAAAAGAATTGCAGGCCGCTTTTGACCGCATGGACAGCCTGCAGGCATGGGATTACGAACAAAGGGTGCATCAGATTCTTTCTGTGTTTAAAATCGTTAACCTAGAACAAAAGGTATCTGAACTTTCAGGTGGACAAAAGAAACGTATTGCTTTGGTTAAACTTCTAGTTGAAGAACCCGATTTGCTGATTATGGATGAGCCTACCAACCATCTGGACATTGAAATGATTGAGTGGCTGGAAGATTATCTGAGCAAAGAAAATATTACACTCTTTATGGTAACGCACGACCGCTGGTTTCTGGAAGTGGTGTGTAACGAAATAATGGAACTGGATGGCGGAGATGTTTATCGATACAAAGGCAATTACTCTTACTTCCTTGAAAAAAAGGAAGCACGTGAAGAAAATGAAAGCACTAATAAAGACAGAGCCCGCCAATTCCTGAAAAAAGAATTGGAATGGATTCGCAAGCAGCCCAGAGCACGCGGTACTAAATCAAAATCGCGGGTAGATGCTTTTCATGAATTAACTGAACAAACAGGAAAGAAAAAGAAGGATGATAAACTTGAACTGGAAATAAAGTTAGAACGTTTGGGTGGTAAAATTCTTGAACTCTATCATATCAACAAATCGTTTGGTGATAAAACTGTTCTTAAAGATTTTAGCTACAAATTTCGTCAGGGTGAGAAGCTAAGTATTATTGGTAAGAATGGTGTTGGCAAGAGTACTTTCCTGAATATTATTACAGGCAAAGAACAACCCGATACCGGAAAAGTAATTGTGGGCGAAACAGTTTCATTTGGCTACTATACGCAAGACGGAATGAAGCTGAAAGAAGATTTGCGTATGATTGAGGTTATCAAAGAAATTGGTGACCATATTCCTTTGGCAAAAGGCAAAACGATGAGCGCATCGCAGTTGTTGGAAAAATTTCTGTTCCCTTCTTCATCGCACTTTACTCCTGTTTCAAAGTTGAGCGGAGGTGAAAAACGCAGATTGTATCTGCTTACCATTTTGATTAAGAATCCCAACTTCCTTATTCTGGACGAGCCTACCAACGATTTGGATATTATGACGCTGCAGGTACTGGAAGATTTTCTGGAGCAATTTATGGGCTGCTTGATTGTGGTTTCGCACGACCGTTACTTTATGGATAAGCTTACCCACCATACCTTTGTTTTTGAAGGCGATGGAATTGTGCGTGACTTTAACGGAAACTACTCGCAGTATCGCGAGGAAGTGGAAGAAAAGAAACTGGCACCGCAGAAAGCACTTATTAAACCACCGCAGGTTATATTAAAAGAAGAGAAGGCGGCTGAAAAAGCAGCAGAAAAGCCTGTAGAAAAAGCTAAGTCAAAAGAAAAACAACGCATGGGTTTTAACGAGAAATGGGAGTTTTCATTGCTCGAAAAAGAATTGCCCGATTTAGAGAAAAAGAAAGAAGCCTTGGTTGAAAAACTAAATTCAGGTATTACTGATACCGATGAACTGATGAAAGTTTCGGCAGAACTTACCGAGACCATTGAGGCTATCGACAGCAAAACCAACCGCTGGCTGGAATTGTCGGAGATGACTTCTTAATCGGCTCTTATATATTCGTCAGCATCTTTTTCAAAGAAATAGCTGTTAACCATATTCTTTTTAAAGAAATCTTTCAGATCTGCTGAGGTGGTGAACTTCTCCGTAATGTTTTCAGTAACGGGTGAAAGAGTGGCTCTGAATCCGCTGCCTGATACTTCAACTTTGTAGAAATAATAAGTCTTGGTTTCAATTCCTTCCTCATAAATATTCATAAACCGTGTGCCGTTTATTTAGGATAAAAAGCCGTTGTAAACGGTAACATCATCAGAACTGACACTTTTCTTTTGAAATCGGTAAGTTTTATCATCCACTTTAGTTACATCATATATATAGTCTTCTGAAGATTTGATTTCCCATTTACCCAGCAATTTTTCGTCTAATTTTACAGAAGGCTGATCAATGGCAACTTCTGCACTGTAAGGGCAACCCGAAAACAGAATAATAATAAAGGCAAGGAAAGTTAGCGAAAGCAGGTTTTTCATGTTACTGGTTGTTTAGGCTCAAAACTACATTTTTTAAATAAAAAACACTTTCTGGTTTTAATCACCCTTCTTCACTTTTTCCTCAACCACTCCTCTCCTATCCCTTTTTCGGGTTCGGCCCCAAGGT
>SXHM01000287.1 GCA_005773695.1 Bacteroidota bacterium | reverse complement strand
TTAGTGCTATAGAAAATCCTTATACAACTATTCTCGGGCATCCGACAGGTAGGTTATTGCTGTCACGCCCGGGTTATCCTATAGACCACAAAAAAATTATTGACGCTTGTGCAGCAAATAATGTCGTGATTGAAATCAATGCCAATCCTAATAGATTGGATATTGATTGGACATGGATTCCGTATTGCATGGAAAAAAATGTGATGATTGCCATCAATCCCGATGCACATAAAATGGAAGGTTATCACGATATGCATTATGGAACTCTGGCTGCTCGCAAAGGGGGATTGACAAAGCAGATGACATTTAACGCACTTTATCTTAAGGAAATTGAGAAATGGTTTAGATCAAGTGGAACTTGAAAATAATTTCGGAAAGAAATTTGAATATGAATTATTATTCGTTGTTTTTTAGAATGATTATCGGAAAATAAAAAGCCTCTTGTTTTAAGAGGCTTTTTATTTTCCGATAATTTTAGTGGAATTGTTCAGCTTCCGTAGACCCGGCTAACGCAGTGGTTGAGCTGTTTCCTTGTTGTACAACATTCTGAACAGCGTCAAAGTAACCTGTTCCAACAAATGATTGGTGTTTGATAGCTTTAAAACCATCTTTTTCCAATGCAAACTCACGTTGTTGTAATTGGCTGAATCCTGCCATTCCACGCTCAACATATGCTTTGCTCAATTCAAACATAGAAGTATTCAATGCATGGAAACCTGCCAATGTGATGAACTGGAACTTATATCCCATTTTCGCTAATTCTTCACGGAAAGTAAGCATGGTTTTCTCATCCATAAATTTAGCCCAGTTGAAAGATGGAGAACAGTTGTATGCCAACATTTTTCCGGGATATTTTGCATGGATTCCCTGTGCAAACTCTCTTGCTAATCCTAAATCAGGATTACCTGTTTCCATCCAGATTAAGTCAGCATAAGGAGCATAAGAAAGTCCGCGGTCAATTCCTTGTTCCAATCCGTTTTTTACGTAATAATATCCCTCAGGAGCGCGTTTTCCTGTAATGAACTTATGGTCACGCGGGTCAACATCTGTTGTAATTAAGTTTGCTGCTTCAGCATCGGTGCGGGCAATAACTAATGTAGAAGTATTGCATACGTCAGCAGCTAAACGTGCAGCTAATAATTTATTGATCGCTTCTTGAGTTGGAACCAAAACTTTTCCGCCCAGGTGTCCGCATTTTTTTGCAGAAGCCAATTGGTCTTCCCAATGCACCCCGGCAGCACCAGCTTCAATCATTTGTTTCATCAATTCAAATGCATTCAGATTGCCTCCGAAGCCCGCTTCAGCATCAGCAACGATTGGTACCATCCAATCGCGTTGTGGATCTCCGTCAAGGTATTCAATCTGGTCTCTGCGCATCAAAGCGTTGTTAATTTTTTTAACAACGGAAGGCACTGAGTTTGCCGGATATAGTGATTGGTCAGGATACATTTCACCCGAAAGGTTTGCATCTCCTGCTACCTGCCAGCCTGAAAGATAAATCGCTTTCATTCCAGCAGTTACTTCCTGCACGGCCTGATTTCCTGTTAAAGCTCCAAGTCCTGCCACCCAATCATCGGTGTGCAGACGCTTCCATAATTTTTCTGCACCGTTTTTTGCAAGTGTAAATTCCACCTGCACCGAGCCGCTGATATTAATTACCTCTTCAGCAGTGTAGCTGCGTGTAACATCTTTCCAGCGTGGGTTTGTTTCCCATTCTTTTTTAAGCGCCAATGCGCGTTCTAGTTTTGTTGCCATTTGTTGTTTTTGATTTGTTATTTAGGGTTGTGTTATTTATTAATCAATTTCCTCGTAAGCAGGAAGGGTAAGAAATTCTTTGTAATCGCCTTGTTGAACCAATTCATCAAAAATTTCAATCGCACGTTTCATGGTTGCTGAATTGTATGCCTTTTCACCTATATATGCTTTCACATTTTCCAATTCAGAAGGCAGGACTTCTTTGAACAATTCGTAAGTTACCGTGCGTCCGTCATTTAATTTGCTGCCGTTCTTAATCCATTGCCACACCTGCGTTCTTGAGATTTCAGCCGTTGCCGCATCTTCCATTAAATTATGGAGAGCAGCTGCGCCAACACCACGCAACCAACTTTCAATGTAAAGAATACCGACATTGATATTCATTCGCAAACCGGCTTCAGTAATGGTTCCTTCAGGTGCAGTCAATAAATCATTTTGTGTGGTAACTTCACCTTCTCTTGTGATACTATAATTGCTTGGCGTTTTCATATGCACGTTGAAAACATCCATTGCAACGCTAACCAAACCCGGGTGAGCAACCCATGTTCCGTCATGTCCGTTGGTTACTTCGCGAATTTTATCTACGCGTACTTTTTCAATCGCTGCATTGTTTTCAGCTTCATTATTTTTAATAGGAATAAACGCACTCATTCCGCCCATTGCATGAACTCTGCGTTTGTGGCAAGTCTGGATAACTAATTTTGAATATGCCGCCATGAAAGGCACAGCCATTGTAACTTGTCCACGGTCGGGAAGCACATAACCATTAAGGTTGCGTAGTTTTTTAATATAAGAGAAAATATAATCCCAGCGGCCGCAATTCAGTCCTGCCATGTGTTCGCGCAATTCATAAATAATTTCATGAAGCTCAAATGTTGCAGTGATAGTTTCAATCAGCACGGTTGCTTTTATTGTTCCTTGCGGAATTCCTAATTCATTTTGCGCGAAAACAAAAACATCATTCCACAATCTTGCTTCTAAATGACTTTCCATTTTAGGCAAATAGAAATATGGTCCTGTTCCGTTTGCAATCAGTTGTTTTACATTGTGAAAAAAGAACAACCCAAAATCAAACAATGAGCCGCTCATTATTTCTCCGTCAATGGTAACATGTTTTTCAGGAAGATGCCATCCGCGTGGACGAACCATTAATACCGCAGTTTTCTCGTTCAGTTTATATTCTTTACCTGCTTCGTTTATAAACGAAATGGTTTTACGGATTGCATCCCGCAAGTTAATTTGCCCTTCAATATTATTATTCCAGAAGGGTGAGTTGCTGTCTTCAAAATCGGACATAAAAACTTTAGCACCGCTATTCAATGCATTGATAATCATTTTGCGGTCAACAGGCCCGGTAATCTCTACTCTTCGGTCTTGTAAGTCAGCAGGAATAGGTGCTGCAACCCAATCGCTCTCACGTGTAAATTTTGTCTCGGACAAAAAATCAGGAAGATTTCCGGCATCAATCTGCTTTTGTTTTTCAACACGTGCAGCAAGTAATTCTAATCTTCTTTTATTGAAGTTACGTTGAAGTTTTACAACGAACTCTAATGCTTCAGGAGTAAGTATTTCTTCAAAGCCCGGTTGAAAATGAGCTTTAATTTCCAATCCTTCTACTTTTATTTCTGCTGTTGCCGACATAGTTCTGCCTTTTTTGAATTTGGGGCAAATTTAAAGCAAAATTTCTTTTCCAGCGAAATTTCGCTAAAATTATTTTTTCGCTACTTATCAACAATATATTTTAGTTTTGCATACCGCACACATGCATAATAACGAGCAAAATATCCGCCTAATTTTTGGCCTTAAACTCAAACAGCTTAGGCAGGAGAACGATCTTTCACTTGTTGAACTCAGTGAAAAATGCGGACTTTCTGTTTCGTACCTTAACGAAATAGAAAAAGGAAAAAAATACCCGAAAGCGGAGAAAATCGGGGCCATTTCCAATGCGCTTGGTGTTTCTTATGACAAACTTGTTTCATTGAAAACAAGTAAATCTTTATCGCATGTAAGTCGTTTTCTGGAGAACAATTTTATTCAGGATCTTCCTTTGGAAGTATTCGGCATTGATAAGAAAAAAATTGTTGAACTGGTAAGCAACGCCCCCGCAAAAGTTACCGCATTCATCAGTACGCTCAATAAAATTGCCCGCGACTATGATATGACTAGCGAGCATTTTTATTTCGCTGCTGTGCGCTCCTATCAGGAAATGCACGAGAACTACTTTGAAGAAATCGAACAGTCGGTAGAGAAATTTATTTCCGAGTATAAAATCAATAGTAAAAAGCCCCTTACTGTTGACGAGCTTAAAAATATTGTAATCAATAAATTCGGTTACAAAATTGACGAAAAGAAACTGAGCAGTGTTCCATCGCTTGAAAATCTGCGCTCTGTTTACCTCAGCAATGGCAAACGTTTTATGATTAACAACAAGTTAGCAGGCTCACAACAGGCATTTATTTACGCCAAGGAAATAGGCTA
>SXHM01000286.1 GCA_005773695.1 Bacteroidota bacterium | reverse complement strand
GTGCAGCGCTTTCTGATGCAGAAGCACATTAAAGAAAAATACAAGCGCTTAGAAAACGACAGCAAAAATCATGGGAGGATTTTTGTGCATTTTTAAGGTTGGGGGGGCATTAAATTTCAGTGCTAATCTATAAGATATAATCAATTTAATCTGATTTATTAGGGCACAAATAATCTTTTGTTTTTCTATCTTTTACATGTATCAAAGCATTTTGTCTGGCAACAACAAGAACCCAACCGATGAAGTTAACTAATCAATATTGATAGAAAACAAAGACATATTGATAGCGAACACTGTCATACTGATAGTGATTAACGCCATATTGATAATGAATAACTAAATATTTATAATGATCATCAACATAACAATAGTTAACATAATCATATTGATGGTGAAAATTGTTTCAGTGATGGTGTTCACACCCTCACTAGAATGAAATTAATAAAATAATCTACTAATATTTAAACGTTAAATACAGACAAATCTATGTGAAACATTTAATTTGTAATAAATCCGACAATTTGACCGTTTATAGGGGGTAATACAGTTCTATTTCACCTCAAAATCCAGCATCTTACTAGCACCAATAAAAGCTTGAAGGCGGTCGCCTGCTTTTATGGCTGCTACGCCTTCAGGCGTTCCGGTAAAAATTAAATCGCCCTGGTTAAGGGTAAAGTAGTTAGAAAGTTCAGCTATTATTTTACTGAAGTTGTGCAGCATCAGTGAGGTGTTGCCTTTCTGTGTCTGTGTGCCGTTTACTTTTAAGCTAAAGTCAAGGTTATTTAAATCAGCAAACTCGGTTTTTGAAACAAAACTGCTTACCGGTGCCGATCCATCAAAGGCTTTTGCTTTTTCCCAGGGCAAGCCTTTTTCTTTCAGCTTGCTTTGCAGGTCGCGGGCGGTAAAGTCAATACCAATACCTATTTCATTAAAATAATCGGCAGCAAATTTTTCGGCAATGTGTTTTCCACGTTTTGAAATTTTTAAAACTACTTCCACTTCGTGGTGTACATCTTTTGAGAAGTCGGGGATATAGAAAGCCTCGTTGTTGCGCAGCAAGGCAGTGTCGGGCTTCAGAAAAAAAACAGGTTCGGCAGGCACTTCGTTTTTCAGTTCCTGAATGTGTGCAGCGTAGTTGCGTCCGATGCAAAGAATTTTCATGGTCTATTTATTAAAAGAGCGCAAACGAATTTCAGTAAGCACCTTCTTAGTGTATTGGGGAAATTCAGCCGTCATCATCCAGTTGTAGTAACTGGGCTCGGCACTTAGAACTGCTGTAACAACTTTGCCTTTATGCTTACCGAAATTAATTACCTCTTCATTTTTTTCGTTAAAAATAATGTGTCCGGCAAAGTCAACATTTCGGTTGCGGATTGAAAAATCGTGAAGAAACTTAACATCATTTTGCAATTCGGGATAACGTTCTAATTGGGCTTCCAATACTTCATAAGTTGCCATCGTATCAGCTTCTGCGCTGTGTGCATTTTCCAGATTTTTCTGGCAGTAAAATTTATAGGCAGCAGAAAGAGTGCGTTGCTCCATCTTGTGAAAAATATTCTGCACATCAACAATTCTGCGGTTGCTAATGTCAAAGTCAACCCCTACTCTTAAAAATTCTTCAACTAAAAGGGGCACATCAAAGTTAAGGCAGTTGTAGCCGGCAAGGTCGCTATCACCAATATAATTCTTTAGCTCATGCGCAGCGTCTTTAAACAAAGGCTTATCCTTCACATCCTCATCATAAATACCATGAACCGCTGAGGCTTCTGCAGGAATGGGAATTCCGGGATTAATTCTTCGCGTTATGCTTTCTTTATCTCCACCTGGAAGAACTTTAACTATTGAAATTTCTATTATTCTGTCGGAGGCAACTTTTACACCTGTAGTTTCAAGGTCAAAAACGGCTAAAGCCTTATTGAGTTTAATCATGGTTTGATTGTAGTCGTCTGCACCAATCCTTTCTGCATCAGGGTTATGTCTTTCAATACAGTTGGCAGGTAACTGCTTTTGTCGAAGATTTTTAGGTCTTCCGAAATTTTGTCATAGCCATCGGCTTCCACTTCCAGTTTGTATATTCCTGGTTTAAGTATAATCACATATGTTCCCTTTTTGCTCGGTTTATAAGAACCAATAATATCGCCAGAAGCCGGGTCAAGAACATTGATAGAAACTTCCAGTCCGGCTTTTGAAAGTATGGATTTAGTTTCGGCAGAAACAGGTTTGTAGTTTGGAATTGGAAGTTTTTTAGAGCGGGTTTCCATCCATTCAAAACCGCTTGCATCTTTTGGAAAGGTTTCGGGTGTATACTTTTTTACTTCGCCATTTAGTTTACCGATAATTGAAATTTCCATCATTTGCCCTTCGGGCACATCCATCTTTTTATCTTCTTTGAAAGTCCATGCAGGATTATCTTTCGGGTACCATTCATCCGTAAAATAAACATCTTTGGTTCCGTCATTATAAATATGGAACATCACAGTCTTTTTCTCTGGCTTTTCCATGACCTGAATCTTTCCTGTAACAGCAGATACCTGTTCTTCAACTTCATTATAAACAACTCTGTAAATATCCAGTTCACCTATGCCTCCTGGACGCAAAGCAGAAACATAACCGTAACGTGAGTTTTCAGAACGCGAAAAGCTGAAATTATCTTGTGAATTATTAATAGGGTAACCCAAATTCTGAGGACGCGACCAACGTTTCATTTTAGCATCCCACTCGCTGCGAAATACATCATAACCTCCCATGCTGTTGTGACCTTTTGAAGCAAAATACAAAAGCTTGCCGTCACCTGAAATATAGGGGAACTCCTCATCATATTGTGTGTTTATGGTTGGTCCAAGGTTTACAGGTTCAGACCAACCACCATTTGGTAATTTATGTGCTATATATATATCGGTGCCTCCAAATCCAGGATTTAATAATGGAGTTCTAGAAAAATAAATAGTATTTCCATCAAGAGTGAGACTAGCTGCCGTTTCAGTTTCTTCGCTATTGATATATGGTCCCAACGAAACTGATTTCTGAAATGAAATTTTTGATCCGCGTGTTTTGCTTTCACTCATCCAGATATCATCATATCCTTCTATGTTATCAATACCAATCAAAATATATCCTCCGTCAGCCGAAAGCCCAACCACTTCTTCAACCCAATCCGTATTGATAGTTGGGCCCAGATTTTTCGATTTTTGGAATTCTCCCTCTTTTTCAAACGAGACAAAAACGTCAGCGCACTTTGCTCCATCAAAATCAACATTGCCGCCCAAAACTTCCTTTCGTTTGGTAGAAAAAACAATAAATGACTCATCTGTTGGCAAAAAAGGATTGTAATCTGATTCTGGTGAATTTACTTTTTTGCCAAGGTTTTCAAATGTAACGTTTACGGGCTTTTTAATCAAATCCTTTGCATTAGTGCACATCTCAATCTGACGAATAGCTTCTACAACTTTTCCGCCTTGAGAAATAGTAGATTTGTATTGATTAAACGTTTCTATTGCCTTATCAAGACTGTCGTTAACTAAATATGCTTGACCTAAATCATAGAGAATATCATCATCTTTTTTACCTAGCGCAACTGCTTTTTTCAAATATTGAATGGCGTAAGATTTATCAATATTTGTATTCAGATAAGATATTCCTATACGATAATTGTAAATAATATTGTCTTGATCTTTTGTTATTAGTGCAAGGTACTCACCTAATGCAGCTCGATAGTTACCATATTCAAAATTGTCTCTAGCAACCTTTTTTTCTACTTCGCCTATTTTGGGCACAACAAGTTGGGCAAATGAAATTTTAACCGCAAAAATTGAAGGCAAAAAAAGAAAGGCTGCTAAAAAAAAATTTCTAGTTACCATATGCTATTTTATTGTGGAGGAAAAGTATAAAACACCTTTTTAAATTTAAGGAGTTTTGTACTTTTTTACTTCCATCTCAAATAAAGACTCGGTTATGGCTATGTCTGTATTTTTAAAGCAAAAGACACCACCCC
>SXHM01000285.1 GCA_005773695.1 Bacteroidota bacterium | reverse complement strand
CTTCCAAAAAGAACGGAAGAAAAAGTGAAAGCGGTGAAAGAAGTGAAAATTGTATAATTTTTTGTACAGTTAACAAAGCAAAACGTCCTGCTATTTAGCAGGACGTTTTGTTTTTAATAGTTTTGCAACCAATGAAAACTAAAAAACCAACCATCCTTGTTACCAATGACGATGGCATAACAGCCCCCGGTATACAGGCGCTGGTAGAAGCCATGAAACCACTTGGCAATGTAATAGTGGTAGCTCCCGATAGTCCCCAATCAGGCATGGGACATGCCATAACAATAAACAAACCATTGCGACTGGACAAAACAACCTATCACGGTGAAGTAATCGGTTACCAATGCTCAGGCACACCCGTTGATTGCGTAAAACTGGCCATTGATAAAATACTGCACGGCAAACCTGATTTATGTGTTTCTGGAATTAATCACGGAAGCAATTCTTCCATCAATGTAATTTATTCGGGAACCATGTCGGCAGCTATGGAAGGCGGCATTGAAGGCATTCCTTCCATCGGTTTTTCGCTACTCAATTATTCATTGGATGCAGATTTTACTCCTGCAAAAAAGTATGCACAGATAATTGCCGCCAATGTTTTAAAGCACGGTCTGCCCGAAGGAACATTACTAAACGTAAACATCCCCGACAAAAAAATAAAACAGATAAAAGGGATAAAAATTTGTCGTCAGGCCAATGCAAAATGGCAAGAAGAATTTGACGAAAGGCAAGACCCCTACAAACGCAAATACTATTGGCTTACAGGCAAGTTTCAGAACTACGATAAAGGCACCGATACCGATGAGTGGGCACTTGCCAACAACTATGTTTCGGTGGTTCCGGTGCAGTTTGATTTTACAGCCCATCATGCAATTCCCGTTTTAAACAAGTGGAAATTTAATGGTAAATAAGAACAGTGTTATAACAGGAATAATCTGCGGAATACTTGTTCCTTCCATCGTATTCTTTCTGCTCCACAGTTTTACGTTTAACCGCGTAACACCCGAATATCTTTTCAGTTCACCGGGGATACTGGCAAAGCTGCTAAGCCTTAGCCTGCTTGGAAACCTTGCCGCCTTTTTTCTGTTTCTGAAATACGATTATGAATTATCGGCACGCGGTGTATTGTTTTCAACCTTTGCTTTCGGAGCAGGAATAGCCGTGTTAAAAATATTGGAATGGCAGGGAATGTAAACGTATGTCACCCTGAGCGTAGTCGAAGGGTTTATTATAATGGCGGTTCGACTAAGCTCACCGTGACAGGCTAACTGCAACAAATCACTAATTCACCAAATCACCAATTCGCTAAATACCCCTAATGAAATACTACCTCATAGCCGGTGAAGCCTCAGGTGATTTGCACGCCAGTAACCTTATAAAAGAGCTGAATAAGCTCGATAGCAATGCCGAGTTCCGTTGCTGGGGAGGTGATAAAATGCAGGCAGCAGGAGGAACAATCATCAAGCATTATCGCGAGCTTGCCTTTATGGGTTTTACCGAAGTGTTGATGAATATCCGCACCATTTTCGCCAACATTAACCTTTGTAAAAAAGACATTGTTGAATGGAAACCCGACACCGTAATTTTTGTGGATTATCCGGGCTTCAATCTGCGCATAGCACCGTTTGTAAAAGAACAGGGCATAAAAACCATTTGGTATATTTCTCCGCAGGTATGGGCATGGAAAGCATCACGCATAAAGAAAATAAAAGCCTGTGTTGACAAAATGATTGTCATACTTCCGTTTGAAAAAGAGTTTTATCAGAAGTGGAATTATGAAGTGGAATATGTGGGGCATCCACTATTAGATATCCTAACCCCTAACCCCTCTCCGGAGGAGAGGGGAACAGAGAGGCTCATTGCCCTTCTTCCCGGAAGCCGCAAACAAGAAATCTCTGTCATGCTTCCCGAAATGCTGAACGTTGTTACAAAATTTCCGGAATACAAATTTGTAATTGCAGGAGCTCCTTCGGTTGACGAAAGTTTTTACAAACAATTCATTACAAAAAAAGATGTGCAGATTGTATTCGGACAAACCTATTCACTGCTCGAAAAAGCAAGCGCTGCATTAGTTACCTCCGGCACTGCAACATTGGAAACCGCACTTTACGGAGCTCCTGAAATAGTTTGTTATAAAGGCAGCGGAATATCATACCAAATTGCAAAATGGCTGATAAAAGTGAACTACATTTCGCTTGTAAACCTCATTATGGACAAAGAAGTAGTAAAGGAACTAATACAGGAAGAAATGAATGCTGCCAACATTGAAAAAGAATTGAAAGAACTATTAGAAAACAAACAACGCATTGCTGAAATGAAAAAAGAGTATGCACTGCTTAGAGAAAAACTAGGTGCCGGTGGAGCTTCTTCAAGGGCTGCTAAAACAATTTATGAAATGCTGTTACGGTAAGCAGTTTGTCACGGTGAGCGTAGTCGAACCGTAATTCTAAAATGCTTCGACTATGCTCAGCATGACACAACAACTTTTAGTATAATTGCAAAAAATACAAACATGAAAAATACACTACTTTTTACTTCCATTCTTTCGCTCATCCTCTTCGCATCAAGCTGCAACCAATGTTATGATTGTACAAAAAAATGTGGCACCTGTCAAAACGGAGGAATTATTGTAGCCGGCTGTGATGGCGATTCTATTCTCAACGGTTATTCCATCGAATCATGGAAAGCATACCTTGAAAGTCAGGGCTACACCTGTACTTACAATAACGATGAAATGAATGACATCTGTGGAAGTGAAAACAAAAAATCGATGGAAGACAATCATTACGATTGTTTGAAAAAGTAGAAAATGAAAATTGTTTCTTACAATGTAAATGGCATACGTTCAGCCTTAAGTAAAGGCCTTGCCGATTGGATAATTGCTGCCGATCCCGATATTGTTTGTTTCCAGGAAATAAAAGCTGACCCCACACAATTTGATGTCGGTATATTTGAACATTTAGGATATAAACACTACTGGCATCCCGCAGAAAAAAAAGGATACAGCGGTGTTGCCATTCTTACCAAGCGCGAACCCGATAAAATTCATTTTGGATGCGGAATAAACATTTATGACCGTGAAGGAAGAGTTATCCGCGCAGATTATGGGAATGTTTCGGTTTTGAGTGTTTATCATCCATCGGGTTCAAGTGGTGACGAACGTCAAGCATTTAAAATGCAGTGGCTGGGCGATTTCCAGAACTATATTAATGAGCTGAAAAAGCAACGCCCCAACCTCATTATTTCGGGTGATTATAACATCTGCCATAAACCGATCGACATTCACAATCCGATAGGCAACAAAGACTCATCGGGTTTTTTACCCGAAGAACGCGAGTGGATAGGGAATTTTATTGAAAGCGGCTTTGTTGATTCGTTTCGCCATTTCAACAACGAGCCACATAACTATACCTGGTGGACCTTCCGTGCAAATGCAAGAGCCAAAAACCTTGGATGGCGCATTGATTACCACATGGTGAGCAAACCACTTGAAAGCAAATTAAAACGCGCTGCTATTTTTCCGATGGCAAAACATTCAGACCATTGTCCGCTGATGGTAGAAGTAGATTTCTAGTCTTCGTCACCCTGAACTTGTTTCAGGGTCTCTCTTCAAGAGATGCTGAAACAAGTTCAGCATGACAAAATAAAACTTCATTTTTACACAACAAAAAAGCAATTTGTTGGTTTATATAAGTATGAAACTACTCAAACATATCTATTTCCGTGTTCTCATTTTGGGAGTTGGTTCAATGATATTGGCTGGGTGTTTTACTTATACAGCGCAGAAAAAATTTAACAAGGCATTATACCAAACACCGTATGATGCCATTATTGTTCCCGGAGTTCCGCTTGAAAACGGAATGTGGAGTTCAACAATGAAAGCAAGGGTTTACTGGTCGGTATATCTATACCAAAAAGGCATTGCAAAAAATATTATTTATTCAGGTTCTGCTGTTTATACACCTTATGTTGAGGCGCAGGTAATGGCTTTGTATGCCGAGCAATTAGGTGTTCCAAAGGAACATATTTTTACGGAAAAAGAAGCTGAACACAGCACCGAGAATTTATTTTACTCTTACAAACTTTCTCAAAATTTGGGCTTCGCCAATGTGGCACTTACCAGTGATCCGTTTCAGTCAAAAATTTTAGAAAAATTTGCATACAAATATGATATACCCGTTGATTTCCTTCCGGTTGTTTTTCCCATTCTTGATTCAATCCCCAAAATTGATCCCGATATAGATGAATCAATAGCATTGGTTGAAAATTTTGTATCAATAGAGGAGCGCGAAAGTTTCTATAAACGTTTTGCCGGAACGCGCGGAAAAAATATTCGCCACGATTTATACAACACCACCACCTCAACTAAGAAATAGTTGAAACGTAAGCAGCTAACGATCTTTTTGCAATAGGCAATAAAGTAGCATTAACCGGCACATTCATTTCAGACTCCACAGCAAAGGTTGCCGGATTCGGATATTTTTTATTGCTGCGAATTAAATCACGTTTTATATTTTCGTTGGTATTGATAATACTTCGCTTATAGGATGTAATGTAATTGGTATGAATAGCTCTGAACTTCTCGGTTGCTTGTTCAAAAACTGTCATCTGATATTCATAAACCAAGGTTTGTAAATCTTCTCCATTACTGAGCAACATATAACCCTCGCCTGAGTAAAGAGGTAATAAACCAACCTGAGTGATGTGCAATTTTTTCTCTACAAAATCGTAAATCTTTTTTCCCTCATTCAAATAGCGTTCAAACTGGGGAATAGAGTATGTAATAATTTCGTTCAGTTCCTGAATCAAATCATCGTTTTCATAAAGTTTTTCAAAAATTAATCTATTCTTCTGCATGTCAACCGACTTAATTTTTTGCGGAAAAGAAGAAGTCAACTTTTCGGTGTCTTGTTTAAAATTTTTCAAATTCATGTAATGTTGAATTAAGTCGGCAAGAAAGGGATACAACATGTTGCGATCAAAATTATTACTTACCTCTTGAAGATATGCCAACAACACATACCTTTTATACTCTACATCAATATGATTTTCAATTAACCAGTCTTTACTTAATGTTTTCATAATG
>SXHM01000284.1 GCA_005773695.1 Bacteroidota bacterium | reverse complement strand
CTTTCGTACTATTGCTTCTTCTGCTTTTCTTCTTTTCCAAAACGGGTTGCCATCATGTACCTGTCGGCAGCAGCATACCAATCTGTAGCCTTGCCGCTGGCTTCTGCCAATTGCTCGCTCACCACTGCCGAAGCAGTTGGTTTACGATTGTTGTCCCAAAGTTTTACAAGCGAATCCAGTAACTGAACTTTCTGCTCCTTATTACGGGCAGCAGCAGCAAGATTTTCAAGTTTTGCAACAGCTTCGGATTCGGGACCTGAAGTCAGCTTCTTAGCTTCTGAAAGAAAGTCGATTTTTCCAACCTCTGCAACTTCTTCGTGTTTGTGTTCCAAAGAATCTTTAGCAGGCACTTTGTCGGCAAAATAAATTACCGCACCAAGCGCAGCTACGCTTGTCAATGCTACTATTTGCCACTTGGTTGTCAACTCTAAATCTTATAAACTAACGGTTGGGTTAATGAATATAAAAAGCAAAAATTATTTACCTTAAACTTTAACGTTTTTCTTTACTTTATCAGCAAAGGTTTTTGCAGGTTTAAATGCAGGGATAAAATGCTCTGGAATAATAACGGTAGTATTTTTAGAAATAATTCTTCCTGTTTTTTGTGCTCTTTTCTTTACAATAAAGCTCCCGAAACCTCTCAGATAAACATTTGTTCCTGCTGTCATAGAAGTTCTAACAGATTTCATAAATGCTTCCACCACTGTTTGAACTTGTGCTTTTTCAATACCTGTCTTTCCTGAAATCTCGTTTACAATCTCTGCTTTAGTCATGTGTTTGTTGTTGTGTTTTAATTAATTATGTTGTGTGTTTAATTTTTAAAGGGCTGCAAAGGTATTTATTATTTTGAAATACCGAAATGTTGCTTTTACCACAGATTCACAGATTTAAATACTTTCGCGTCTCCTATATGCCTCCCAAAGAACAAGACACATCCGCCTTTAGCAAAACCCTTATAAAATGGTATAACGCTAATAAGCGCGATCTTCCCTGGCGGAATACCAAAGAACCTTACCTTATCTGGCTTTCGGAAATTATTTTGCAGCAAACACGCGTTGATCAGGGAATGCCGTATTATTTAGCCTTCGCGAAAAAATTCCCAAACATAAAAAGTCTTGCAAAAGCAGACGAAAACAAAGTGTTGAAACTATGGCAGGGGCTTGGCTATTATTCGCGGGCACGAAACCTGCACACTACGGCAAAGCAGGTAACTAATGACTACAAAGGAAAATTCCCGGCTGATTATAATGAACTGCTGAAGCTGAAAGGTGTTGGCGCTTATACCGCAGCAGCAATTGCCTCATTAGCATTTGAGCTTCCTCATGCGGTGGTAGATGGCAATGTTTACCGTCTGCTTTCGCGCTACTTTGGAATTAAAGATGCTATTGACAGCACCGAAGGCAAGAAGAAATTTTCAAAGCTTGCCAACCAATTAATTGACAGGAAAAATCCCGGCACCTATAATCAGGCGGTTATGGAGTTCGGGGCTATT
Organism: Bacteroidota bacterium; assembly: GCA_005773695.1. Next base: position 2,094 of record SXHM01000284.1, on the reverse strand, counting down.
CAATGCAAGTCTGTAAATCCTGATTGCTCGGTTTGTCCGCTGCAAAACTCCTGTTATGCTTTTGCTGAGAAACAGATTGATAAACTACCTGCAAAAGCCAAGAAAACGGCAGTAAGAGCAAGGCATTTTAATTATCTGGTAATTCAGTATAAGAACATCGTTTACCTTAACCAACGCACAGAGAAAGACATCTGGAAAGGCTTGTATGATTTCCCGTTAATAGAAACAAAAGACAAAGCCGCTGAAACGGAAATTTTAAGTTCACCTGAATTGAAAATAATGGTGGAGAATACCAAGTTTCATGTTCGCTCCGTTTCAAAATTCTACAAACATATTTTATCGCATCAGCACCTTCATGCACGTTTTATAGAACTTGAAATTCAGAAGCCTTTAAAAAATAAAAGCCTGATAAAAGTAAACCTGACTGAGTTGGAGAACTATGCGTTGCCTCGGTTGGTTGAACTGTATATTCAGGAACGGTAATTGCAAATTATTCAAATTTAACGTACGTTTGTTGGCAGTTCAAAAAATACAGGCATGGCCAGCGTTAACAAAGTTATTCTAATCGGAAATCTGGGAAAAGACCCTGAAGTCCGTCATTTAGAAGGCGGAGTAACCAAAGTTAGTTTTCCTCTTGCCACCTCCGAAACGTATAAAGACAAAAGCGGAAACAAGATTGAACACACCGAGTGGCATAACATTATATTGTGGCGCGGGCTTGCAGAAGTGGCAGAGAAATACCTGAAAAAAGGTAACCCAGTTTATATTGAAGGAAAAATAAAAACCCGCACCTGGGAAGACAAAGACGGCATTAAACGCTACAGTACCGAAATAATTGCTGATGATTTAACCATGCTGGGCAACAAACAATCCGGTGAAGGTCATACACAGAATGCAGCTGTTAATGCTGCACCCGAACCCACACCCAAACCAACATCGTCAGGCAACACAACTGACGATCTTCCATTTTAAATTTACACGAACAACTTGGACGACCCCGGAGCTGCTTATCAACTTATTATTTTTCTGTTTTCTGTTCCACCGGAATCGGTTTTTAGTTTAGTTGTCAGCTTTATAGGAGTTCTTATCTTATTATTTTGCTCGGCAATTATGTCTGGTTCTGAAGTAGCTTTTTTCTCTTTAAAGAAAGAGCAGCGCGAACGCTTTACTGCATCTGAATCAAAAACTGAAAATTTAGTTGCAGACCTACTGAGGTTTCCTAAACGATTACTTGCCACTTTTCTTATAGCCAACAATTTTGTGAATATTGGAATCGTAATTATATCGGCATATATCACTTCTGTTTTTTCTGTTCCGGGTGAGGAATTAACCATACTTGGCTGGATTGTTCAGGTTCTTTTGGTTACGTTTATTATTTTACTCTTCGGTGAGGTAATGCCAAAGATTTATGCCAACCATTTCTCAGAACGTTTTGCTGTTTCAGTTGCATACCCCATATTATTTTTACGTAATCTTTTCTGGTGGACAGGCATGTCACGCTCACTGGTTTTCCTCTCTGACATTGTTGACAAACGCCTTGCAAAATCAGGTCATGATATTTCAGTTGATGACCTTTCGCATGCATTGGAACTTACTTCCGACAAAGAAAATATGGAGAGTGAGGACAATAAAATTCTGCGCGGAATTGTAACATTCGGCAACACCGAGGTAAAGCAGATTATGAAGCCGCGCATGGATGTTAAGTCGTTTGAATTTGAAACAAGTTTTACTGAATTATTGCCTCAATTGGTAGAAGCAGGCTATTCGCGACTGCCGGTTTATAAGGAATCATTTGACAATGTTGCAGGTATTATTTACTCCAAAGATTTACTCGCTCACTTGGATAAAAAAGATGATTTTAAGTGGCAGGAATTATTGCGTCCACCTTTTTTTGTTCCTGAAAATAAAAAGATTGACGACCTGTTGGCAGAATTTCAAAAGACAAAAATTCACCTTGCCATTGTTGTTGATGAATATGGCGGAACATCAGGTATTGTAACTCTGGAAGATGTAATGGAAGAAATTGTGGGTGACATCACCGATGAATTTGATGATGATGAATTAATCTATTCAAAATTAGACGATCGTAATTTT
>SXHM01000283.1 GCA_005773695.1 Bacteroidota bacterium | reverse complement strand
ATTGTGTCCTCAAATTCTTTGAAACCAAACAAGCGCAAAATAATCAACGACCCCATTTACGGTTTCATCAGTATTCCTTACGAACTTGTTTTTGATTTGATCGAGCATCCCTGGTTTCAGCGTTTGCGCAGAATTCGTCAGTTGGGTTTAACTTCATTTGTTTATCCGGGTGCGCTGCACACCCGTTTTCATCATGCTATTGGAGCCATGTATCTTTCAACACTTGCTGTTGAGGAGTTGCGCAATAAAGGATTTGAAATCAGTAAAGACGAAGCGGAAGGAGTTGCAGTGGCGGTTTTGCTGCACGACATTGGGCACGGACCATTTTCCCATGCACTTGAAAACAGCATTGTTCACGATATAAGCCATGAAGATGTATCACTCATTTTTATGGAAAAGCTGAATGAACAATTCAATGGAAAACTGAAAACAGGGATTGAGATTTTCATTAATACTCACCCCAAGAAATTTCTACACCAATTGGTTTCATCTCAGCTGGATATGGATCGTTTGGATTACCTGAAACGGGATAGTTTCTATACAGGAGTTTCGGAAGGTGTTATCAGTTCAGACCGCATCATTAAAATGCTGACGATAGTAAATGATGAACTTGCCGTTGAAGAGAAAGGTATTTATTCGGTGGAGAAATTCATCATGGCGCGAAGATTAATGTATTGGCAGGTTTACCTGCATAAAACTGTTTTGAGTGCAGAAAATTTATTGATAAAAATATTGTCACGCGCAAAAGAGTTGGCTGAGAAAGACGAAAAACTTTTTGCAACACCTGCATTTGAACAGTTCCTATATTCAAAGATTGATAAAAGCGTGCTTGAAAATGAAAGTGGTTCACTTGAAAACTTTGCGCAACTTGACGATAATGATATTTATGCTTCTATAAAAGTGTGGCAAAATCACAGCGATAAAATTCTTTCACTGCTTTGCATAAATCTGATTAACCGTCACCTTTATAAAATTGAAATTGCCCCAACAGAATACGGAAAAGAAAATGTGAATGCATTGTTGAAGAAGGCTGCTGCAAAGTTTGAAATCTCAGAAGAAGAGGCATCTTATTTTGTTTTCACGGGAACAGTTGAAAACAAGGCTTATACTATTACTACCGACAGCATTAATATTCTAATGAAAAACGGAGAGGTGAAGGATGTTGCCAAAGCATCAGATCATTTAAACATCAATGCTCTTTCCGAAACAGTGAAGAAGTACTTTCTATGCCAGCCAAAAAACTTAGGCTGATTACATTTTACTTATCACAATTTTCCTTGTCAACACTTCTTCGTTTGAATAAACGCAGAGATTGTAAATGCCTGAAGCAAAATTGGAAACATCAATTACTGCTTTTTGATTGTTGATTAGTGACTGAAAAACCAATTTTTCTGTAGCATCATAAAGTCTGATTTCCTCAATTGCATTATCGTTTTGAATTGTAAGCAAGCCATCTGCCGGGTTTGGAAAAACTAATAATTGCTTCTCGGCTACGCTCGAAGAGACTGCGGTTGATAAATCCACTAATTGCCCGTCAGAATTAAATTGAGTTGTAGTTAATCCCGCACCATCAGTAGCGCGAACAGAGAAATAATACGTTTGTCCCACTGTCAATGAAAGTCCGTTATGGGTTATTGAAGTATTGAGTGAGTTACTTGTCCAGTTCACTATATCGGTTGCACCTGTTGAAGTTCCGATTGCATAATAATATTCAGTCAAATCAGAATGAGGGTCTGATGAACCTGCCCAGTTTGCAGAGAGTGAAATGGTGGAAGCCGTTGTTTGAATATCTGCTTCAATTCCATCGTATACATAAGTAATATTAGTGGGTACAGACCAGTCCACATTAACATCTTGAGATGAAATGCTGGAAAGGTTTCCTGCTGCATCATTCACTATTGATTTTATTCTTCCTGAGGGTGAAGAAGAATTCGTATTTTGGTAACTTATATCTCCTGAATTTCCCACTGTTATGGTTGCTGTTGAACTACGCGAGCGATAGACTTTCAAATCATTCACTGTGTATTTGCAATCACCGCTTCGGAATGAAATATAATAGCCGGTAGTGTAGGGTGAAGGGTCGGTCCAAGTGCCTATTTTTACATTGTCCACATACACATCTGTTTTGCCCGTAATGCGGTCGTAAATCACTTTGTAATCATACCACTGCGCGGCATTGTATGTAAAAGCAACTTCGCTTTCTAAGGAGAAAACATCGTTTACCACTTTGTAGAATTGAAGTTTTGAATTGTCAACTCTGAACCAAACAAAATAGGAGTTTCCTCTGTTGGTAAGGCTTCCGTCATCACAAAAGAAATGAAAACCTGCTCTGCGGTTGCTACCTGTTCCCTCAATTTTTCCTTGCCAATGATATAAATAGCGGTTGCTTAAATTTTGGGTTAGCGGAGCATAAATATTACTGTTGGTATTAGCTTCATCGCTCTGCACTAAATTATTCCCTGTTATATTCCAAACTCCTGAAGCAGCAATCCAGTCGCTGTGAATGGCTGCATCAAAATTGTCAGAGAAAAAGCCGTGAGTATTATTTGCTCTCCATTCTGTACCGTCAAAATCAAGAACCTGATAAAAACTTTTCTCAACCCCAACATTATCGGCATCATTGAAAGTGGCAGTAAAATCTTGTGTTTGCCAGTTTCCGGAAACGCTTACGGTTGTTGTTGGTGGAGTAATGTCTACGTTGTTGGAAGCGCAGGTCCAGTTTGCCGCCCATCCGCTTGAAGGTGTTGTGCAATCACTTCTGAATTCAAGCATAAGCGAACCGCCTGTTGAAGTGATTGTTCCCGGAGAATTGGTTCCTGTATAAACACCAATGAGTGGTGCGCTATAACTGTTGCCGTCATAAATCCATAAATAATCCCAGTCGGTTTCTAAATTAAATGCAGTAAAATCAAGTGTTACAGAAGTTGCGTTGGTTGGACTGAT
>SXHM01000282.1 GCA_005773695.1 Bacteroidota bacterium | reverse complement strand
TTTACCTGCGGGAACTGCCTATTATTGGTCACAAAACACTGTTCTTGATCTTAATCTTCATATTCGCAACCCGAACCCTGACACCGTTATGGGTTATGACCTTTATATGAATTTGTACACACAGCCCATTGGCACGGCAACAGATTTTATGCTTATCAGAAATTATCCTGTTTTCAGTATTGCCATCCCTCCCGACAATATAGAACATGAGTTTGTTGAAATTTCAAACGACACCAATGAAACTAAGTACTGGAAGGTATGGCAGCTATACGGACATACTCACAAATACGGCACAGATTACGATATTTTCTTGCGTAATGCTGATGGAACTATGGGTACACATGAATATGAAAGTTGGTATAGTTATGAACAGGGATTTAATGTTGGATATCATCGTTTTGGCGTGGATGCTACATTTAGATATTATGATGATTTTCTAACCGTTGACCCTCGTTTAGGTTGGATACACAGGGCGCGTTATAGAAATTATACCTCCGACACTATTTTTTGGGGGTTGACTTCTGAAGAAGAAATGATGGTAATGGGCTTTCAATATATTTATGGCGACTTGTTATCGAGCATTGATGCTCCTGATAAAAATCCACTTAAAATATCAGTCTTCCCAAATCCTGCTTCAGATCTTATTTCGCTGAATTATATTTTGCCAAATACGCCAGATTTTAAAGTAGAACTGATTAGTGTATTGGGTGAAAAATCAACTCTGATGAATCAAAAAAATAAACCTGCAGGAAATTATTTGGATGAAATTGAACTTCCTGCAGAATATTCTGCAGGAATTTACCTCCTTTCAGTTTCAGACGGCAACAACACTTCGGTGCAGCGTATTATTATAAAGTAACCAAAAAATAATTGATTAAATATGAAAAATTTACTTCCGATCCTTTTTCTTTCTCTTATTTCAATTTACTCTCATTCACAATCTATTCCTAACCCAGGATTTGAAGATTGGACGGCCGGACCAGGTTATGATGAGCCAAATGGTTGGGGAACCCTTAATTCATTAGTAGGATCTGTATTGCCGGGAGGAACAGCAACACAAACGACAACTTCAGGAGAATTTCATAATGGTTCAAGTGCAATTAAATTAGTAACCAAAACAGTTTCTACTTTTATTGTACCGGGAATGTGTGCAACCGGAGTTATTAATACAGACGGAAGTATCAGCGGAGGAATAGCATATGATCAACGCCCTGTTTCTATGACCGGTTGGTATATATATAACCCTGTTAATGTTGATACGGCCTCAGTAGAAGTAACATTAAGTAAATGGAATGGCACTTCCCGAGATGTGGTAGGGCACACACGTATTGATTTTATACAGAATACTTCAATCTATCAGCAATTCGTTGATTCTATTGAATATATTTCAAATGAGACTCCTGATACAGCAGTTATTGTTTTAATTTCATGCGCAGGCGATAATGGAATTGTGGGATCTACTTTGTTTATAGATGATTTAGCTTTTGCTTTTGACAATACCGGAATTCAAAATAACTCTTCTGCTTTAAAAGTTGGTATTGGCCCTAATCCTGCACAAAATACATTGCAAGTAATAAATTTAAAAACAGAAGCTAATCTTGAACTGTTTGATGTTACAGGCAGGAAAGTAGGATTGTTTCGAGTTAATGAAAATAAGCAAGCAATAAATATAGCTCATCTTGTAAACGGAACATATATTTACAGAGTCTCTGATACAAAAGAGAAACTTATTTCTTCAGGAAAATTGATTATTAAGCGATAAAAGAATTAGATTTTAGAGATAAAAACTAATATTATAATCTTCTTTTATAGAAATCTATATCAACAATTGAATATAGAAAAAGAAGCCTGACAGAACTGACAAATCTGCTTTCATGTCAGGCATGAGTATTATGTTTAGGCCAACACCTTTGCTTGTGGGTATCGTTCGAGCCACAACTTCAATGATTCCATTCTGTTAATAGTGATGATGGTTTTATAGTCCAACTGCACTTTAATCCTTTTCTGTGGCGTTTTGCTAATCTTTTTTTTCGGCTTGGTCATATCGTACTTTTTAAATGATGTTGTAACATTAACAATAATCCTGCCCTAAAGTTCAATACGGGTGTTAAAATTTGCTAACAAATGGGGTGTTAATCGTTTAAATGACCGGATTAGGGTATAAACGACAGACGGGCTTACTCTATTTGAGCGATTCTATGGCTTGTAGTAAAGCCTCCACATCTTTTTTATAAAGCTGGCCTATATTACCTATCCGGAAAGCGTCTGCCTGACTTAGTTTACCGGGATAAATAACAAAACCTCTATCATTTAGAGAGTTATAAAACTCTTTGAAGTTGAAATTACCTTCAGGATAAAGAAAAGAGGTAATAATATACCCTTGTTTTTCGGGTTCAAGGTATTCTTTGAAGCCAAGCTTGCGCATGCCGGCAATAAGTGTTTTGTAGTTTTCCATATAGCGAGCAGCACGAGCAGAGACGCCACCCTCGGTTTCCAATTCTTCCAAAGCTTTATGAAAAGCAGCCAGACTGTGAGTTGGGGGAGTAAAACGAAATTGTCCGTCATTTTCCAAACCTTCCCATTGGGCAAAAATATCAAGAACCAGGCTTCTTGCCTGTCCTTTGCATTGTATTAATTTTTCGCGTTTAGCTATAATGAAGGAAAAGCCGGGAACTCCTTCAATACACTTGTTGGAAGATGAAACCAAAAAATCAATGTTAAACTCCGCAACATTTACAGGAACAGCTCCAAAACTGCTCATGGCATCAACAATGTAAGTCTTATTATACTTGGCAGCAAGGGCTCCAAATTCTTTAATCGGATTAAAAATTCCGGTGGTGGTTTCGCTGTGAACAATGGCAAGATGCGTTATGCTGCTGTCTGCTTTTAGTGCAGCCTCAGTTTTCTCAATGGTTGGAATTTCGTTTTCTGCAAAAACCAATGATGTATGTTTAATGCCATGCACGCTGCAAATTTTTGCCATGCGGTGACCATAAGCACCATTGATTACAATCAGCAAATGACCATCGCGCGGAAGCGAAGAGGAAATGGTTGCTTCAATACCAAAGGTGCCTGAGCCTTGCACAATCACAGTTTCAAAACCTTTTTCTCTTGAAACTCCGGTAAGGTTCAATAGCTTTTCACGCACATCACGAACCATGTTTACGAATTTATCATCACGCGATCCGTAATCGTGAAGCATAGCTTCTTTAACGGTTTTGCTGGTGGTTAAAGGTCCGGGAGTGAAGAGTAGTTTATCCATTTTCAGAAAATAATTTGTCAAAGGTATTTAAACCAAACTGCGATTAATATTAAATATTTGTGAAGATTTTACTTTAAGATTTTTGCAATCTTTTCTGCAAGTACCAAAGAAATACGTTGATTGCTTTCAAATGTCCAACCGGCAATATGCGGAGTAAGGATTACCTTGTCGCTATTATAAAGATACTTGAGTGCAGGCGGCAAATCTTTTGGTTCTAATTTTTCAAGTGATGATGATTCGTATTCCAAAACATCTAAACATGCTCCTAATACTTTTCCTGATTTTATATGCTTTACCAAATCTTCTGTATTCACAACTTTTCCTCGTGACGTATTGATGAGGTAAATCGGATTTTTAAAACGGCTTAAAAATTCATCGTTCACTAAGTAGTTGGTTTCTTCTGATAAAGGAACATGTAGACTCACAACTTCTGCTTCTTCAAAAATTGCATCCATGTTGGCTTCAATAATAAAATCATCGCCAAAATCTTCTTTGTATTTATCATAAGCCAATGCCATTACACTAAAACTCTGAAGTCTGCGTGCAAAAGCAGTTCCCATATTTCCGTAGCCGATTATTCCTACTGTTTTAAACATCAGTTCTGTTCCGCGATTTTCTTCGCGCAACCATTTTCCCTGACGCACTTCACGGTCTGCTCTGTTCAGATTGTTCATTAACGAAAGCAGCATTCCCAAGGCATGTTCCCCCAAAGCATCTCGGTTGCCTTCGGGTGCATTGATGCACTTTATTTTTTTCTTCTTCGCGTATTCAGAGTCAATGTTTTCCATTCCTGCACCGGCACGTGCAATAAATTTCAGCTTTGTTGCTTTATCAATAAAGTCGGCATCAATTTTAATGCGACTTCTGATAACAATACCATCGTAATCGCTAATCCTCTTTTCTATTTCTTCTTTGCTGCTTTTATCATCTAACTCACAGTGACAGCCCAATTTTTTGAGTTCATCTTTTAAAGCAGGATGAACACTATCAAGAAACAGAATATTTTTATTCACCACAATCATTTTAATTTCGGAGCAGATTGGTTTTGAGCGGGTAAAAGTAAATTTTTATTCATTGAAAACGAATTGGAATAGTTGATACTTTTGCCTCCGCAAAAACAAAACAAAAAATGGAATACAGAATAGAAAAAGATACCATGGGCGAGGTAAAAGTACCTGCCGATAAATACTGGGGCGCACAAACCGAACGCTCACGCAACAATTTTAAAATAGGTCCTGAAGCAAGTATGCCGAGTGAAATTATTTACGCTTTTGCTTACCTGAAAAAAGCTGCTGCAATAACTAACACTGAGTTGGGAATTTTACCAGCTGAAAAAAGAGATCTGATTGCAAAAGCCTGCGATGAAATTCTTGCGGGAAAATTAAATGGTGAGTTTCCATTGGTGATCTGGCAAACAGGCAGCGGAACACAAAGCAACATGAACCTGAACGAAGTGATTGCTTACCGCGCTCATGTTCTTTCGGGCGGAAAACTTTCTGACGAGAAAAAAGTTCTGCATCCAAATGATGATGTAAACAAATCGCAATCGAGCAATGATACATTCCCGACTGCCATGCACATTGCGGCTTACAAGCAAGTTGTGGAAATTACCATCCCGGGGATGAAAAAACTGCGTGATACACTTGCAGAAAAATCAAACCAATTTAAAGACATCGTGAAAGTTGGGCGCACGCATTTTATGGATGCAACACCGCTTACACTTGGACAGGAAATTTCCGGATATGTTCAGCAAATTGATAACAGCATTCGTGCATTGAACAATGCATTAGAGGCAGTAAAAGAACTTGCACTTGGTGGCACAGCAGTAGGAACAGGATTGAATGCTCCGAAAGGATATGATGTATTAGTGGCGAAAAAAATTGCGGAATTAACAAGACTTCCTTTTATAACTGCACCCAATAAATTTGAAGCATTG
>SXHM01000281.1 GCA_005773695.1 Bacteroidota bacterium | reverse complement strand
AGGTATACAGAATGGAACATTTAAAACCTGGTATGCTAATGGAAAATTAGTGGAAGAAATTAACTGGATTAACGGAGTAAAGGAAGGTGTTTGGATAAAATATTATGAAGATGGAAAAACCCGTCAGGAGGCATTTCACCTGACCGGAAAACTGCATGGTGATTACAAAGTTTTTACTGATGAAGGTAAACCCTTTATAGAAGGAAAATACAAAGAAGATAAAAAAGCCGGCATTTGGTATTACTACACATCAAGCGGTGCGATTGAGAAAATTGAAAAATACCGTGACGGCAATTTGTTTTCGGAACAGATGATGAACGGCAGGAAGGAAGAGTTTTACAAAAACAATATCCCTAAGTCGAGTGTTAATTATGCAAGCAGCAAAAAGAGCGGTCTTTTTACCGAATGGTATGAAGCAGGCGAGTGGAAAAAGAAGCTGATTAAAGGAACAGACGAAAAGCCTGATGAATGGGAAGAATATTTGGAAGGACAGGTGCTGAAAAGAACAGGTAAGTATGTGAACGACCTGTTGGATGGTGAAGTGATTGACTATAACCCTGACGGAAGTATCGCTAAGAAACAGATGTATAAAGCAGGTGTGCCGGTAAATTAAAATGGAGAAAGAAAAAGTTTTAGTAGCAATGAGTGGAGGACTGGATAGTTCGGTTGTGGCGCTGATGCTGCACAATGAAGGCTATGAGGTAATCGGTATTACTATGAAAACTTGGGACTACGCCACTTCTGGAGGAAGCAAACGTACTACCGGATGCTGTAGTCTGGATGATATTAACGATGCTCGTCAACTTGCGGTGAACTGTGGCTTTCCACATTACATACTCGACATACGCGCTGAGTTTGGTGATTTTATCATTGACAATTTTGTTGAAGAATATCTGGCAGGCAGAACGCCAAATCCATGCGTACTTTGCAATACGCATATTAAATGGGATGCTTTGTTAAAACGTGCTGATAAACTCGGATGTAAATACATTGCAACCGGACATTATGCGCAGGTAAGACAAGAGAATGGTCGATATGTTGTTTCAAAAGGTCTGGACGAAACTAAAGACCAGAGTTATGTCCTGTGGGGCTTAAGTCAGGAAAGTCTGGCGCGAACTATTTTCCCTTTAGGTAAATATCATAAATCAGAAATTCGGCAATTGGCATTGGATAGCGGATACACCGAACTGGCAAAGAAAAGCGAGAGTTTTGAGATATGTTTTGTTCCTGATAATGACTACCGTGGATTTCTGAAACGCAAAGACCCGGAATTGGAAAACCGGGTGAAAGGCGGCAACTTTGTTAACCGCGAGGGAAAGGTGTTAGGTAAACATGAGGGCTATCCTTTTTATACCATCGGGCAACGCAAGGGATTGGAGATTGCACTCGGGCATCCGATGTATGTTACAGAGATAATTCCTGAAACCAATACCGTTGTGTTGGGCGAAAAAGAAGAACTGGAAAAGCGTGAAATGCTCGTTAAAAAAGTGAACATGATAAAGTATGCTTCACTTCCCGAAGGTTTTGAGGCATTGACTAAAATCCGTTATAAAGACAAAGGCATGATGAGTAGCCTTACTCATGAAGACGATTTACTGAAAGTGGAATTTTATAATAATGTTAGTGCCATTGCACCCGGACAAAGTGCCGTATTTTATGAAGGCAATGATTTGCTCGGAGGCGGCTTTATCAAATAATCCTTAATTTGGTGCACAGAATTCGGACATACATGAAGCAATTTTTCACCTACTTCTTCCTTTCTGTTTTAGCACTCAACATTGTTTCCTGTACCGAAGAAGTGCAAACCCCGTCTTACATGGGTTACGAGTATTTTCCAGATTCTGTAGGACACTATATTATTTACCGAGTAGATTCTATTTGGACTGACGATGCATTCAACCGCAAGGATACCTATGAGTTTGGATTGAAAGAATATGTAGAGTCGCGTTTCATAGACAATGAAGAAAGACCTTCGCAGCGAATTGAGCGCTACAAAGATTTTAGTGCAGAGCCTTATAATTTTGGCAGCATCAGTGATGTGTGGTTTGCAACACGCACCTCTGCACGTGCCGAAAAAATTGAAGAAAATGTACGTTACGTTAAGCTGATATTTCCGATACAGAACAATGAAGAATGGAATGGAAATGCTTTTAACACACTCGAAGATTTTGATATTGATTACAAAATGTCCAATGTTCATCAGCCTTTTACAGATACGTTGACGGGAATGACGTTTGACTCAACCGTTACCGTTTTGCAGCTTGACCGCGATGTTGTTTATGGCGACAGAATTTATTCGCTCGAGGTGTATGCTAAAAACATAGGTCTGGTTTACAAAAACTATTCAAACATCAATGTGCAGCCTGATACAGCCGCTTTGGATTTAACTGAAGATTATGGTGCTGCCTTTAAATTCCATTACCTCGAACACGGTTATGAATAAGAGTCTTTTTCTTTTCCTTTCATTCTTCATATTGAACTCTTCATTCTGCATTTCTCAGATTGCTCCTTCGCGCTATTGGGTAAAGTTTTCGGATAAAAGCGGAAGTCCATTCAGTGTTAGCGCACCCGAAAATTTTCTTTCGCAGCGAGCTATTGAGCGCAGGCTAAATCAAAACATTGCAGTTGTTGAAAATGATATTCCCGTAAACCAAACCTATATTGATGCAGTTGTTGCCACAGGTGCACAGGTGCTTAACCGCAGCAAGTGGCATAATTCGGTTACTATTCTTTCTAGCGACTCGGCTCAGATTGATGCAATTAATGCCTTACCATTTGTGGTGAATGTTAATGCGGTGGCGATTGCTCAGCAGCCTGTTGTAAATCTGCGCAACAAGTTTGACATAGAAACTGAAAATATATATAAAAATGAAGTTGCCTCGCCTTCCATAAGAAATGCCGATTACGGAATGGGTCTGAACCAGATTGATATGCTGGGTGGTATTAGTTTGCACGAATCAGGTTTTCGAGGTCAAGGTGTTTTGGTTGCTGTTATTGATGCCGGCTTTTACAATGTAGATATTCTTACCGTGTT
>SXHM01000280.1 GCA_005773695.1 Bacteroidota bacterium | reverse complement strand
GTGCAGCTCTCTTGGTTTTCATCTGAGCCTGATAGCCGCTGTAAAAAATATCAATATACTTTTGAGTATGCGGTATAAGATCATAATTAACATCCAGTTCCTTGAAATGAGCTTTTTCAGCAACTCCGCTTATTTTACGAACCGTTCCAACTACTTTTATTTTTTTCATGTTTATAGAACGCCAGTTCCAGCCCAGTACATGAATAATCCGACTCCCAATAACACGGTGTCGTTGTTTCCGTTTTTTTAGAATGGAGTCAACACTAAAGCACTGAACTAAATCGGTTAGTTCTTCAGCAACAGAAATTTTTTCGCGTAACTCTTTAGCCGGAAGATAAAAGGACAGAAAGGTTGTGTTTGTTTTATCGATAAATGTAGCAGGCAGCAATGTTTGCGTGAATGCTGCTGGTATACTGCAAAGCATTATCAGCAGAACGATGGCAGCAGTTTTTTTCATAATATTAATGTAAAGAAATGAGTTTCTAAATATAGAAACAAATAATCACTGAGGTTTAACAAAAAGATAATAAGCCCCGAAAGTAACAACCATTAATCCGAAGAAAATTGCAGCAAGCATGGGATTATAAACCGACATGCTGATGATGGCTATAATAGCAATGACTAATGCAATGGTTGGAAATAATGGATAGAAAGGTGCTTTAAAAGGTCTTTCCAGTTCAGGCATTTTTCTTTTTAGTTTAAAATACGATAGCATGGAAAGTATGTAAAGTGAAAGAGCACCGAACGTTGCAATAGTTATGATGTCGCCTGTTTTTCCGGTGAAGAGCGCAATGATTCCAATCAACATATTAAAGATAAGAGCAGCAGCTGGCGTTTTGAAACGTGGATTTATCTTTCCAAGAAAAGAAGGAGCGTTTCCTGATTTCCCGAATTCATAAGTAGCTCTTCCGGCAGCAAGCAGCAGGCCATTGAACGAAGCCACAAAGCCAAACAAACCAATCCAGATGAGCAAGTGATAGAATACATCGCTGACTGCAGGAATGTGTTTGATAGCTAAAGGCAAAGGCGAGTCGGAAATGTTTCCTCCGGCATCAAATACAACTGCTTCCCAACCGGCAACACCAACTGCTGAACTGAATGTAAGCATAGCAAGAACTGCAAGCGTAAACATGGCAGAAGCAAAGCCGATGGTTATGTTTTTCTGCGGATTGATGGTTTCTTCCGCAACGTTTGCAATGCCTTCCAGACCTAAAAAGAACCAGATAGCAAAGGGAATAGCCATGAATACTCCTTCAATTCCATTTGGGAAAGAGTTGATGGTAAGGTTCTCTAATTTGAAATGAGGCAAAGTAAAGCCTGAAAAAATCAGCAACTCCACAACTGCAACAATGGTGATAAACAACTCAAACGAAGCCGATGCTTTTACGCCAATAATATTTAAAGCTGTGAAAACAAAATAACAGAATATGGCAATTCCAATAACAGATAACTCAGGAAATAGCAAATGAAAATATGCCCCGATACCAAAGGCGATAGCTGGCGGAGCAAAAACAAATTCAATAATTTGAGCCATGCCTGCTAAAAAGCCAAGTCGCCTGCCTAAGGCTTTTTCTGCATAATCAAAGGCTCCACCTGCTTTTGGTATTGCACAAGCAAGTTCCGTGTAACATAACGAAAAGGTTATGTACATAAGCATGATGAAAAACGTTGCGATGCCCAAACCAAGCGTTCCTCCTTTTTCCAAACCTAAATTCCATCCGAAATACATTCCGGAAATAACGTAGCCAACGCCAAGTCCCCAAAGCATTAGCGGACCGAGTGAGCGTTCAAATTTTGCAGGTTGTTCCATCTTGTTTTTATTAGAACGGATATCCAATTCCCAAATTAAAAATTACACGCTTCATAGTAATCGGATCACTTACACCAATCCAACGCTGGTTATTTGCTTCCGGTTTTCCTGGATTGTAAATAGGATAGGCAGCATCCAAACGAATGATGAAAAAGTTAAAGTCAAGTCGTGCACCCAAGCCACCGCCTAATGCTATCTCTTTGTAAAAACGTTTGATATTCATTTCAGCGCCCGGCCGCTGCAGGTCTTTTTGAATAAGCCATATATTACCTGCATCGGCAAATACAGCCATTTTAAAATATTTGTAAATATCAAAACGGTATTCAACATTCATTTCCAGTTGCATATTACCAAACTGGTCAATAGAAGTTTGCAGTTCTTCGGGAAGCGAGCCCGGACCAAGATTACGCGCTCTCCATGCACGGATGCCGTTAGCACCTCCTCCGAAAAAACTTGCTTCGAAAGGCAACACAGAAAGATTTCCGTATGGTGTTCCGCGACCGGATGCAAATCGCATAACAAAGGTGCTTCGTGAATTAATAGCGATATAGCGCCTGATGTCAAAATCAAATTTTATGTATTGTGCGTAAGGGATATTGAAAACACGATAGCTTCCGTTCTCATCTTGTTCAGCTCCTGCGAGGCGACTAACAACCCATGGAACATTTCCTGAAAACTCAATACTGGCTCTGAAATAGGTGAAGTTCTTTACTTTATTTACTTCCTGATTATTGAAGATGTATGAATAAACTCCTGAGCTGGTAATGTGAGAGATAAAGGTGTTTCGCAAGAGGCGATCGTTGATGCCATTAATCTGTTCAAGGAACGCAGCACTTTGGTTGTAAATGTTTACAAAATTAATTTCAATAGGATTGGCAACCCAGCGTTTTTGTGCGGTTTCGCGCCACTCATAACCAAAGGTAGTGCGGAAAATGGTGCGCGTAAAATCGGGTCGTTGCTGAAAGTCGTAGGCCAGTTTAAACTTTGTTTGCGGACGAAAATATTTTGACACTTTTATATAACGTGAAGCAGGAAACAAAAAGCGAGGAATGGTAAGCGAAGCCTCAGGACTTATTTGTAAGGTGTTGAAAATTGGTGTTTTTTTATCGTCACCTTGATTAAATATTACCTGTGATTCCAAACCTCCTTTTATCCTCATTTCAAATGTTTCGGCTCCTCTGAAAATGTTTTTATTCTGGTAAACCAAATCAGCAAACAATCCGGGAAAGCCCCCCGTATTGGTGCCCTGAGCTTCAAAAGAAAATGACTGGCGGGGAGCAGGAGTGAGTTGTACATAACAATCAAGTTTGTCGTTTTCTTTTTCCTCAAACTGTATATTTATGAATTTATAAACCTTTAAACCTGAAAGTTGCCTGTAGCTGTTATCTAGGCTTCTGGAAACATATAGTTCGCCATCTTTAAAAAAAACAGAACTCATCAGAAGTCTGGGATCAATGGTCCATTTCTTATTGTAGGTAATTAAGTT
>SXHM01000279.1 GCA_005773695.1 Bacteroidota bacterium | reverse complement strand
GCTATTAATCATTCAGAATAAAAAAGAGTAAATGGCACTTACACCGCCTGTACTTCCTTCAACTTCGCATTCGCCACATTCACTGCAAAGTCAAAGAATATTTTCACAGCTTTAGTAAACCTGAATTGTCCTTCAGCACGGAACAATACATTCTTACGATGCCAGATACTGATGAACTCATTAAAGTCGGCCACCGAAGTTTTTTCCAATACTTCCCATTTTGATGATTGACGGAGCATCTGTTCTGTTTCGGCCATGTCAAAAACACCCACCTCAATAGCATCACGGAAATTCTTTCCGCTGTAGTCCAGCTCGCGGCAAAGCAATGCAAGAAACAATACAAAATCACGGGTACGTTTTTCCGTTCCTTCTGTAGATGTAAGGTAAGCAATCTCGGAATCAATCACCAGTTCATAGCCATAGCTCTGCATAAAAAATTCACGGTATTCATCTTCTTGCAACCTCAGCGAAACAAAGGTGGGATTAGGATAAATAACGAAACGTCCGTCAACCAGGGCGCTTACAATTTCACGGTGTTCACTTGGATAGCTTTGCATAAACTTTAATTTTGGGCATTAATAATGTGGCATCGGCCAGTTTAATTTCCTGGCGCTTTTCGTCTTTGTATTCCACTACCAGATCTTCGTCCAGCAGCATATTGGTAAGGGTAAAAAATTTGGAAAGTGTAATGGTTTCGGTTTGTGCTTCCAGTGAAGTTAAACACCATTTGTAAAAATCTTTTACTCCTTCTTCTTTCAGCAATTGTTCTTTAAAGTAGCCTGCATCGGGCAGCCACTCAATGTTTTCTTCGCTTTCATTGAAAAGAATTTCGGGCGTGAGGTAACTGAACTGATCAATGTAAAATTCAGCTTCGGCAGCAAAGGCTTTGGAAGTAACACTTGACTTTGTTCTGCGCACAATGTGCGGGAGCTCGGCAACGTATGCTTTCGGGTCGTCTATGTTCTCCACAAAATGATAAAAGCCGTTGAGAATAATGGAATCGCTTTTTATACGTTCCAGCAGAGGCAATAACTCGCGGGTAAGTTTGCTCAGCGTTTTATCTAATTCCGATTTTGCATTAACAGCACAGGCATACAGTTTTTCAAACTCCAGTTTCAATTCATAGTTATCAGAGAGCAAACGCTTTTCGTTGGAATACTGCTGCAACTTTACAATCATGTTCACGATTGAATCAGCACGGTCTTTATCCAATATAGCGTTGAGCGGAATAATGTATTCGTCAATCCAGAAATTAGCGCGTTGAATACGGGTAGAGAATGCCGAATGATTGCCAACGTTTACTTTCAGTGCTTCGGTATCGCGCAGCAGTCGCTGGGTCTGGCCTTCAATATCACTGAGGAAGTCTTCAATTACATTGATAATTTCCTGTGTAAGCAATACAATGCGGTAGGCACTGGTCTCGCCCTGCAAAGTGTTGTAATGATTGAAAACTGCCTGATATCTGTTCTTTAATGTCTCCGGTAAATTGAGCACAAAATCATTGAACAGGTATTCCAGAAAAGGAATGTAATTACGGTTGAGTTTGTATTCGCCTGTTGAAAGCTGGCGACAGAATTTTACTTCCGAGGTAAGGCGGTAAAGCGAAATCTTGCTTTCGTTTCTGGTGTTGTAATCATGAAGCAGGCGCATAAACTTGTCTGAATCAATCATGAAATGCGGCTTGCCGGCAGCAAATGCGCTGTGCACAAACTCATAATGCGTATTCAAAAAACGCAATATTTCTTTACCCGATAGATTTAAGTTGCTCATGGTTTAGTTGGCGTTCCTGTAAGTAACCGGGAATGATTGCAACTCTCCAAAAGTAATCTTGGGTTTACGGGCTGCTCCTTTATCTTTTACCAGCGGCTCTTTTACTAAGTAATACTTCTGAATGCCTTCTACTTTTCGCGGTGCTGCAAAGATGGGAACAAAGTTGTGGTCGATGCAGAAACGCACCAGTTGCTTTACGTTCTTTTGTCCGATAGCATCCAGCTCATCTACATAAATCACAATCTTATTTTCGGGATCGCTGTGCACCAGATCTTTCAGAATGTTCAGGAACAGATACAATTTCAACACAATGTTTGTTCCGCGCGATTGTACCTGTTTCGATAAATCAATTTCTTCGCTTTCGCCTGTTACTTTGGTAATCTCTACTTTAATGGTAAACAGATCGGTAATGTCAACCGGCTTGCCTTTGCTGTCGGTGAGTTGTTTCTCTAACGCTTTTTTGCTTTCGCCATAGCCGTTGTCAAAATCAATTCCTCCGGTAAATTTCAAACGCGATATTTTTTCAAGGTCCTGAATCATTTCTTCGTTCTCTACAATTTTTACGCGCACACTTTGAATATTCGATACAGGATATTCAGCAAGTTTTGCATTGTAGCTTTTGTAGATAAACGTTTTAAAATCGTTGAACTGCGTGAGGAATGAATGTGTAGGGTTTCCTATCTCGTAAGAAAGTGTATCCAGCAAATTGCTGATAACCTTATCCATTTGCGGAATATTGCTGATCTCTTCTTCTACTTCGGTAACAAAATCTCTGATATCCTGTATGTCTTTATCCAGCTTTTTGTTAATGGCATCTTTCAGTTCTTTGCGCTGTTCGCGTGTTGCACGGAAACTGTCATAAACACGGTAGAAGCGGTCGTAGATTTTATCGAAATGTTCGTTCACCGTTTCATCCGTTTGCAGAATATCGTTTTTTGCAACAATGTGTTCGTATTGCTCGCGGTATTTTGAAAGATTGGCGTGCAGTCTGTTAAGTTCCAGTTTGCGTGCAGCCAGTGTTTCTTTCTCTTTTGCTATCTCCGCATCTTTTGCATCAATCTTTCGCTGAATATCACTCAGTGTTTTTCTCAGCTTACTGTTTACCAATGCTTCGTTTTCTTTTTTAGCCGCAACCAACGAAGGTTTATCGTTGATTTTCTTAATCAGTTTTGCTGTGTCGGAGATGGATTGCGCCAGTTTTTCAACCTGTTGTTGCAGTGTGCTGCGGTTCTTTATTGCCTCTAACTGAATGGTTTTTTCAGCAAGCTCTTTCTTCTTTGTCTTTACTTCGTCCTGCAATTGTTTTACCGTAGGAGGATGTTTTAGCTCAATTCCTTTCACATCAATTTTACCATCAAAAAACGAAAGCGGCAAATCTGCTTTGGTAATTTTTTTCTTGATGTGCGATTTGCTTAAGAAAGCAACATCACTGCTCAGGTAAGTATAAACTTTGCTGATTACATCGGCCTTTGAAGAGATATTCTGATAAAGCAGGTTATCAAAATCCTTAATGTTTTTTTGTTGCTGTTCAATTTCGTCATTCAGTTTTTTAATGGCGCTCTCTACTTCCTGCAGAGTAAATTTGCTTCGGTCGAGTTGCATAATCTGCGCTTCAATATTAATGCGCTGACGGTTTTCTTCTTCATACTTCGCCATAATGCCCTGAAACATCAGGTTGTCTTCCGTAGGTTCAAAGTCTGCCACTTCAGCCAACTGTTTATTTATTTCTTCAATGGCATTAGTTGCATTTGAAATCTGATTATTCAGGTTTGCTTTTTCAGTAATCAAATGATCTCGCTGATGTTTCAGCGTATATTCAATTTTGCTTTCCAGCTCGCGGATAGACAATGAAAGCGGACTTTCAGAACCTGTTTTTTCCCACAGTTCTTTTTCTATAGCGTTGAAGTGCAACACAAACGTGTGCTTGAGTTTGGCGAGAATATTTTCTTCCGTTGAAAATTTATCATTCAGCAATTTCAGCTTTTCAAAATCCTGCTTTACTGCCGAAAGATTATCCAGATGATGTTTCTTTTTCTCAAACTCATTTATTTTGTCAAAACTTGAACTTGTAAAAACATTCAGTGAAAGATCTTGTTTGTTATCAGCAATCAATAAGGCATTTTTAAAAGACTTCTCACTGATATCACTGGTTTTAATCAGGTGGCGATAAATTTCGGTGAAGCTGTTGGAGTATGAACGGCCTTTGCGTTTTACTTCGCGTTTAATCCACACCACAGGATTTTTTGTGCGGTCAGAATTGTAAACAATGTTGTAAAGGTCTTCGCCTTTCAGCAACACAGGCGGATCAAGTGGATTTTCTTTAGTCATCTCTTCCAGAATTTTATCCCAGCGCTTTACCTTGGATGAGTCGGCAGATTTCTGAATAAAGTTTTGTTCTTTGTATGCTCCGGGCAAACGATAATACTCAATTGTATTTTCAGGAGTTGCCTTTGCCAGGATGCAGTAATATTCACCTTTAAAAATTTCGAAAATGATGAAACTGTGCAAGCTTGTTCCGTCAAAATAGTGTTTCATGGAGTCCGCCAGCTTGCGGTTATCCTCAAAACGCATCTGATCTTTATCCGTTATGTAAAGAAAGTTGAGCGTATTCAGGAACGAACTTTTCCCAACGTTATTTTCGGCAGTCATCTGAATGCTGCTGTTCTGTCCTATCTGAATT
>SXHM01000278.1 GCA_005773695.1 Bacteroidota bacterium | reverse complement strand
TGAGCGGGTCTTTTAATTTTAGATGGAAAACTATTTTCTGTTCATATTCACAAACATATACGGGCAAAAGCTTTATTACCTCTGACAATGCATCTTCGCTGCCCGGATTCACAATCGGAAACCTGCTCTTAAACTACAACCTGAACCTGAATAAATATGCCATTGGTTTGGGCTTCCGCATAAATAACGTCTGGAATACAACTTATCAAACACTTGCCTTCCGACCCATGCCGGGGAGGAATTTTACCATATCAGTGAATTTTAAATTTTCAAACATTAACAATCAACAACAATGAACAAAAAACTAATCTTACCTCTTTTATTAATTACAGCACTAAGCAGTTGCAAACCTGATGACGACAACACACCGGATGGTGCTTACGAAACAGGCGTATTTATAACTAACGAAGGACCATTCGGTACAGGAACAGGAACCGTAAGTTTTTTGAATAGAACATCGGGTATAGTTAGCAACAACATTTTTGAAACAGCAAACAACCGCCCGCTTGGCAACATTGTTAATTCTATTGAAGTGCATAACAACAAAGCATACATTGTAGTAAACAATGCAGCAAAAGTGGAAGTAGTAAATGTTGATGATTTTGTTTCTACAGGTGTAATTGAAAACTTAGGAACGCCACGCTTTTTCTTAGGAATTGACGAACACAAAGGATACATTACCGATTGGGCTTCAGGTATAAAAGTTATTGACCTGCATACCAACAGTATTACTTCTACCATTGCCACAGGCGGACAAGGAGCAGAGCAAATGAAAATTATAGGAAGCGAAGTATTTGTTGCCAATTCAGGAGGATATGATAAAGACAGTACGGTTGCTGTTATCAACACAGTTAACAATGCGCTTATCTCCACGCTTACACCCGGTCATAATCCCAAAGCGCTGGCGCTGGATGCCAACGGAAAACTATGGGTGCTGTGTAACGGAATTTTAGACTGGGTAAATCCAGCCAACGATACACCCGGAAAATTAGTGCGCATAAATCCAACCACCAAAGCAATTGAACTTACTTTAACATTTGGCTCTTCATCTGACCATCCAACAGGGTTAGTTACAAACGAGGCAAAGAACAAACTGTATTATACTCTCAACGGTGGAATATTTGAAATGGATATGAATGCTATATCACTGCCTTCTTCAGCGCTGATTAACCGCAATTTTTACAGTATAGGCATAGACCCTGTATCTGATTATTTGTTCGGAACTGACGCAT
Source organism: Bacteroidota bacterium (assembly GCA_005773695.1). The sequence goes on along the minus strand of SXHM01000278.1, from coordinate 3,637 downwards.
TGGATTTTGTTCAAAACGGATATGTGCTGCGTTATACCTTAAGCGGAACGCTTGTAGACTCATTTCAGGTTGGAGTGATTCCGGGGAATTTTTATTTCAACTAACCTAACCTATATTCTCAATAAGATAGGAATTATGGAGCGGAAACAAATTTCTTGTTTCCGCTTCTCTTTTTACCTTAGCTTGCAAAATCATTTAATATGAAATATAGTTGCATCACATTTTCATTTCTGTTGTTTCTTTCTTCCTGCGCTGAAAACAAATCAAATTCCGAATTGATTTTGGGCAATTGGCAAATTACTGCACTTACAATTGACCCGCCCCAAATAGAAAATGGCGTGGTAATTTCTGATCTGTATGCACAAATGGAAGACTGCGACAAAGACAACTTTTACAGCTTTCTAAGTAACAACACCTACAAATTTGATCAGGGCGCTGTTATATGCGATTCACTTGAACCGCAAAATATTTCAGGGAACTGGAATTTTCTGAATGATGAAACTGAGTTAAGAATAATTTATCTGAACGATACAATTACCTACGATTTAATTGACCTTAATGAAGAACTGTTAAAAATGAATTATTCTGTTCGCGACAGTAATAATATTCTGCACACGTTTTATGTAACTTTTGATAAGCTATAATTTATGAGCGTTCTTAAAAAAGTGATAGACCGGATGAAACCAGGCGAAGACATTGGACTTGATCATGTTGGCCAAAAGGGCAGACAGCGTTCCATAAATCCTGATGGATCTTATAATCTTGAGCGCAAAACAGGAAGGCTCTTTGGGAATTTTTATATGTTCAATTGGCTGATAACCACTTCATGGACACATTATTCAATTGTGCTTGTTTCTTTATATCTGGTAAGTAATATTGGGTTTGGAAGTCTATATTATTTGTTAGGTTCAGAAAATCTTTACGGAATTATAGGCACAAGTGAATTTGATAAATTCATTAGTTGTTTCTTTTTCAGCTGCCAGACTTTTACAACAGTAGGTTATGGCGGACTTCACCCCATCGGAAAAATTGCAAGTTCAGTAGCTGCAATTGAAGCCTTTCTTGGATTAATGGTTTTTGCAGTAGCAACTGGCACTTTGTACGGAAGATTTTCAAGACCTAAAGCCAGATTAAAATACAGCTCAAATGTTATTATTGCTCCTTTTAAAGGAAAAACCTCCATGCAGTTTATGGTGGCCAACGAAATGAATACTGTTTATATGGAAATGGAAGCAAAAGTGAATATCAGCTGGGTGGAGGATGGAGAAAATGGCAAACCTATCAGACGTTACCAACAGGTGAAATTAGAGATTGATAAAATCACCATGTTTCCTACCAGTTGGACTATTAATCACCCGATTGATGAGGAAAGCGCATTGTTTGGCAAAACACAAAATGACCTGCAAAAAATGGATCTTGAGATTTTTGTTTTGCTAAAAGGTTTTGACGACACATTTTCACAAACCATTTATAGTCGCCAATCTTATACTTCGGAACAATTTATCTGGGGAGCAAAATTTACAAGACCTTTTGGTGTAAATAGTTCCGGTAAATTAGAAATGGATTTAACTAAAGTTGGCGAGTTTGAAAAGGCTGATATTGTTCACCTTGTTTAACTATACAACCTGAGATTTTAAGAACTCCCGCTCCAGTATTTCTGATCGGTTGAGAATAGAACGCATCCAATTCAATTTGATATCCAATATTTCTTCATCAGATAGTTTCCAGTTAATTTCAGATTGACGAAGTTTCAGGTTCATATGATGCATACAAATTGCTGCCGAAACCGAAATATTTAAACTCTCGGTAAAACCCACCATAGGAATTTTTACAAATTCATCTGCATTTTGTAATGCAACATCAGTTAAACCGTCAATTTCAGTTCCGAACATAAGTGCAAACTTGGTGTCAACTTTTAGTTCTTCAAGCGGGACGCTTTTATAATGAGGAGTAGTTGCAATTATTCGATACCCATTCTTCTTTAATATATCAATACACTCCAGAGTATTGTTTGTATTCCAATTGTATTTATAGAGGTTTAGCCATTTTGCTGAACCCAGTTCTACATCAGGATTTATAGTGTATTTGTTTTTGTTTTCAATAATATGAACATCCTGTACACCAAAGCAATCGCAGGTTCTCAATACAGCACTGGCATTTTGCGACTGATAAATATCTTCTAATACCACTGTAAAATGGCGGGTGCGATTTATCACAACATCGTTCAGCCGTTTTAGCCTTTCATCGGTAACAAATTGGGAAAAAAACTTAAATAAATTCTCTTTTTCAGATACATTCATAACCTTGTTTTGCAGCAAAAGTAGGGTAAAGAAAATTGTCAGTTCAAAAAAAATTCTTAACTTTATAGAACAAAAACCGTTAAAGCAACTGTAAAATATAACTATTATGGATAAAAAACTATTCTTTCGTTCAGGATTTTCAGCGTTGCTTTCAATCCTTTTCTTGAACACTTATGCTACTATTCATGAAGTGCAGGTTTCAAATTTTCAATTCAACCCAAATACGCTGAACGTAAATGTAGGTGACACCATTAGCTGGAATTGGATAAATGGCACACATACCACCACATCTGGGATTGTTCCAAATGGAGCTGCAAGTTGGAATTCTCCAATATCTTCATCTTCAACTACATTTGAGTATAAAGTAACTGTTGCAGGTGACTACAGCTATTTCTGCGCTCCGCATGAAGGGATGAATATGATAGCCACATTTACTGCTTCAGGAACTACCGGAATATCATCAAACGGACAATTAAATCTTACCTCACTTTTTCCAAACCCATTTATAAACGAACTTTTTATTGAACAAGGAAGTGAAGAACCTGAATATACTCAGATTTTAATTTCAGATATCCTGGGTAAACAAATAAAAAGCATCTTTATCGAAAACCTTTATGTTGTGTCAATCGACAAAAGAAGAATTGATGTTGGTGAACTTCCGAAAGGGATTTATTTCGTTACGCTGAAAGGTAACGGGATAAAAGCAAGGACTATAAGATTAGTTAAGGAAGGAGCTTAAGAACAAAAAGTCTTATAAACAAAAAACCCCGCCATTGGCGGGGTTTTTTGTTAGTCGTAAGATGAACTATTTGTTCACTTTACCAGCAAGTTCAGCACCAGCTTTAAATTTCACAACTTTTTTAGCTGAGATTTTAATAGCTTTTCCTGTTTGTGGGTTACGTCCTGTTCTTGCAGCTCTTTTAGAAACTGAGAAAGATCCGAAACCTACCAACGCAACACGTCCACCTTTTTTCAAGGCTGCTGTTGTGCTGTCTACAAAAGCGTCCAATGCTTTTTTTGCATCAGCTTTTGAAATTTTTGCGCTTGCCGCGATTGCGTCAACTAATTCTGCTTTGTTCATTTTTTTTTTGGTTTTTAATGGTTTAACAATTAGCATATGTTTTCGGGAACAAATATGTGTCGGAATAGCCTATCCATGCAAGTTTTAAGTAAAGAAAGTGCGTCTTTTGTTGATAAATCGCACTTTTTGTTAATAACCATGCTCTGAAACGCCTATAAACAGGGGTAAAACAAGAATAATATAAGTTGAAACGCTTATTGTGACGGCAGGTAATTCACTTAGCAATCCAGTTTCCCTCTATTTTAAAGCCAAGCAG
>SXHM01000277.1 GCA_005773695.1 Bacteroidota bacterium | reverse complement strand
ATGTATGAGCGGACAATTACTTGTTTACCTTTTAACCTTTCTTCTTCTCGGAATAATTCTCATTGTCATAAACTGGAAACATTTCCCAAAACCCGAAACGGAAGAGAGCGTGTGGAGCCGTGAATTCTGGATGTTTGTGGGTGCAATGGTGTTGTCGGTTTCTGCATTTCAAATCATCTTTACTACTTCTATTCCTGTTATCAATAAAATTTTCGGGTCAAACATTGCACCACCAACCGACCCAATACAACACTACAATTCATTTCAGGTTTGGGTAGCCGTAATTGTTGCACTGCTTATTGGAGTTGGGCAATATTTCAAGTTTAAGAAAACAGAAATGAATGTTTTTCTGAAAAGTATTTCTATAAGTTTTTTCGGCTCTGTTGTTATTACCGGACTGTTGACAGTAATTCTCGATTTATTAAGTGTTCAGCAAATCCCTTATATCATTTTGCTCTTCAGTTCAGTTTTTGCAATTACAGCCAATGCAAGCTATTTCATCACTATTTTAAAAGGAAAGCTAAAGCTGTCAGGTGCATCAATAGCGCATGTTGGCTTTGGAATGATTTTACTCGGTTCATTAATTTCCATGTCAAAGAGTGAAGTGATATCGCGCAATACTTCAGGAGTTGATTTGCAAAAACTTGGCGAGGATTTTCCGAATGCTGAAAATATCATGCTTGTAAAAAACGACACGCTGAGTATGGGCGGCTGGTTTGTGACTTATAATGGGAAGAAAAAAGAAGGAGTGAATATTTTTTACGAGATTGATTACTTCTCAAAAAATGAAAGCGGAAAGTATTTGAAAGAATTTACACTATTTCCGCGCATCCAGGTAAATCCGCGCATGGGAAATGTTGCAGAACCTGCAACCAAACATTATTTTGGGAAAGATATTTATACCCATATAACTTATGCAGAACTTGACGAAGAAAAAGAAAAAAAACCTGACGAATTTAAAAAAGCAAGAACTGTAACATTGTCTCCGGGGGATACTGTTTTTGGAAGTAACAGCTTTATAATTTTTGAAGGACTGGACAAGAATGTGGATAAATCAAAATACAATCTGGGGGAGAATGATATTGCAGTTGCAGCGCAGATGCGTGTTGTTGATGTAAAGAATAATTCATTTTCAGCGCGACCTGTGTATAGCATACAGAGTGTTTATGCTGTTCCGTTTGCAGATGAAATTGCCGAACTCGGATTGAAGTTCATCATCACCAAATTAATTCCCGAAAGCGGAAAAGTTGAATTGGAAGTTCATGAGAAAAATTCCAACCTTAAGGAATTTATTATTCTGAAAGCGATTGTATTTCCCGGCATAAACATACTTTGGGCAGGTTGCCTTATTATTGTTATCGGAACGGTGTTGGCAATCCGCCACAGACTTAAACAAAGCAATTAAATCAACACTTTGATGGACAGAAAAAATATTGTCATCATCGGTTCTGGAAATGTGGCAACTCATCTTGCCATTGCATTTTTAAAAGCAGGTCACCGTATTCTTTCTGTTATCAGCAGAAATGAAAATAATGCAGCGCAGATTGCAGAGAAAACACGCAGCCACTATTCATCTGATTTTACTTCTATTCCTGCTGAAACAGATTTTATAATTGTTGCTGTAAAAGATGAAGCAGTTGCTGAGATTGCTGCAAAACTGAAAGTCGGAAACGCAATAGTGGCTCACACTTCGGGAAGTGTAGATATGAATGTGTTTCAAAATCATGCTAAGAATTTTGGTGTGTTTTATCCTCTGCAAACATTTCACAAAGAGAAAGAACTTGAAATATATGAACAACCTTTTTGCATTGAAGGAAATAATGAAACAACTGCTAATGAATTGTCTGAACTGGCAAAAAGCATTTCATCCAATATTCACTTTGTAAGTTCTGAGAACAGAAAAGTATTGCACGTAGCAGCTGTATTTGCCTGCAATTTCACCAATCACTTTTATACAATTGCCGAAAATATTCTTGCTGAGAAAAACCTATCGCTTGATATTCTAAGGCCGCTTATAAAAGAAACTGCTTTGCAGGTGATGGATAAAAATCCTTCGCAATTGCAGACAGGACCTGCAATCCGAGGTGATGAGAAAATTATGCAGCAGCATTTGAATTATCTTTCGAAAAAGCCTGAAGTTGCGGAACTTTATATAAAGGTGAGTGAAAGTATCAGAAAATATAAACGATAACTATGTCGGCTAACTTTAAACAATTGCTAAAAAACGTAAGCACCTTCATGTTTGATGTGGATGGGGTTTTTACTGACGGTTCTGTTTTTCTTTTTGAAAACGGACAACCTGTAAGGCGCATGAATATTAAGGATGGTTATTCAGTACAACTGGCTGCAAAAAAAGGGTATCGCATTGTTATAATTTCGGGTGGGCGGTCAGAAGCAGTAAAAACACGATTGAAAGGTTTGGGAGCAACGGATGTATTTCTTGGTGTTGCAAACAAAATAGAAACCTATACTGATTATATCACCGAAAATAACATTGATCCTTCTACCGTACTTTATATGGGTGATGAT
>SXHM01000276.1 GCA_005773695.1 Bacteroidota bacterium | reverse complement strand
GATAAAAATGTTGCCCGAGAAAATATGAAGCAACCATCATGCTTCCATAACACGCTAACGTTGCCCAAGCAGATGCGATGTAATTATATTCAGGAATAAAAACGTAGTTGACAGTTATAGTTATCACTGCTCCGAAAATGGCAAGCAGCGCACCATATAGGGTTTTGTCTGTTAGTTTATACCATACACTTTGATTGTAATAAATGCCCAGAAAAACATTGGCAATTAAAAGAATTGGAATCACATTCAAACCAACCCAATAAGCCTTATTCGGAATAAAATATTTTAGAATGTCAATGTAAAGCATCACACCTAAAAAAATGGTGGAGCATACAATCACAAAATAGTTCATTATCCGGGCATAAAGTATCTGTGGGTCCTTCCCTTTTGCCTGTGCAAAAAAGAAAGGTTCGGCAGCGTATCGGAATGCTTGTATAAAAAGTGTGATAATAATGGAGACTTTGTAATTTGCACCATAAATACCGATGATACTCATTGTATCTTTTTCTCCCAGCGAATCAAACAACATACGTTTGAGCATAATCCGGTCAAGTGTTTCGTTTATAATCCCTGCTAAGCCTGCAACTAAAAGAGGTATGGAATAAATCAGCATTTCCTTTAGTATTATCTTATCAAAACCATAGCGTGCCTTTAGCATTTCTGGAGCAAGCAACAGAAATTTGAATATGCTGGCCACCAGATTTGCAATAAAAACATAGCCTACACCAATCTCGGGATTGTAAAATGTTTCTATCAGTAAATTACTGTTTCCGGCTGTATGCATAGGTAAACAATAACCTATAAAAAAAAGGTTAAGAACAATGTTTACAAATACATTGCTCAGATTTACAAATGCAAAACGGAAGGCCTTGTTTTCTTGTCGCAGACGTGCAAGCGGAATGGAGGAAAGCGCATCCAAACCAACTATTATGGCAAACCAAACAACGTATTCGCTATTGTTGGGATAGCGAAGCCAGTCGGCAACTGAATGTTGAAATGCAACTGATAATGCAATGAACAAGAATGTGCTGGAAACGAGCGAAGAAATTATAGTTGAATAAACGTTCTCTTTGTTATCGTTTTCTTTAGTTGAAAAACGGAAAAAAGCAGTTTCCATTCCATAGGTGAGAAGTATTACCAAAAAAGCAACATAGGCATACATTTCGGTAATAATTCCAAACTGGTCGGTGCTGAAAACTCCTGTGTGCAAAGGAACCAGCAAGTAATTTAAAAACCTGCCGACTATGCTGCTAAGCCCGTATATAGCGGTTTGTCCCGCAAGTTTTTTGATTGATGACAAGGAATAATCCGTTTAATTTATAAGATAAAGGTAGGCTTCAAAAAAATACGGAGGCGGAACTTTATATTAAGTTATAAACGTTGTTTCGTCAATTTCATTCATGCATTTAAAATGTCCTTTAGGGCATTTTTCAAAACCTATTTTTGAACACGGTCGACAGGAAAGATTTTTCACTTCCACAATTTTATTTTCCCTGCCAGGCAAGTAAGGATACATTCCAAATTCAGGAACAGTATTTCCCCAGACTGAAATAATATTTTTCTTGAATGCAGCCGCAATGTGCATCATTCCTGTGTCGTGCGTAATTACTTTTTCGGCCTGTTTTATTAAGGAAGCAGATTGTTGTAAATTATATTTTCCGCAGGCGTTGTAAATTCTTAATTCTTGATTCTTAACTCCTGCCTCTATTTCCTTTCCATTTTCAAAATCCTCTTTTCCCCCTATTAAAATTACAGGACGATTTAATTTTTTACAGATAGAAATTATTTTCTCAACAGGAAGCTTTTTGGTGTTGTGTTTCGCTCCAATTACAAAAGCTACAAAATCGTTATGTAGTTCCAGTGCAAGTGATGAAATATCAACTTCGTTTTTAGCATCTATAAAAAAATCAAGGCCTTTTAAATCGTTCTTAATGCTAAGGTGGGCAACGGTTTCAAAGTAACGGTCAACTATATGTTTGTTTGCCAATCGGTTGATTTTTAAATTAACCAGTAACCACTTTTCAATGTTCAGTTTGTTGAACGATTTAGATGGTTTTCCTAACGCACGTTTCACCTGCATTGAGCGCAGGTTGTTATGCAAATCAATCACACACTCATAGTTTTCTTTTTTTAGTTCTGCTAAAGCTTCATCCACATTTTTTTCAAAACCGAAAACCTTGTCAACGTTGGGATTATTCTCAACAATAGAAGCAAAAGATTTCTTGGTTAGAAAATGAATTTCCGAAGAGTTCAATTGTTGCTTCAAGCATCGCACAACAGGCGAAGTGAGCACGATATCGCCAATTGAACTGAAACGAAGAATTAGAATTTTCACTGGATAAATGTAAGCAGCCTTTCAGCGCTATACAAACTTCAGCCTGCTGTTTAAATCGTCTTTATAAGATCCGCCAATAGGAATAACTTTTTTGTCGTCTTCCATAATCAGATTTGGGTAATCAATTGCAGCTATTTTGTCAATTCGCACAATGTAAGATCTGTGAACACGGATAAAATCTTTATCCATAAGACTCGACTGCATATCTTTCATAGTAGAGTGAACAGTGTATTTTGCTCCCACTGCATGAATAATCACATAATCTTTCAAGGCCTCAACATACATAATGTCTGCTGTTTTCAGTTTCACCAACCTTGAATTTGATTTAACAAAAATGCAATCTATTGCGTTTTTATCTAACACAATTGAAGAATACATATCACGTTCTTTGCGCACTTCGCTTTCTTTTCCATGTTTATACAATGCCATTTCAATGGTTGTGTGCAAATCAATTTCTTTAAAAGGTTTAATAATATAGCCATACGGTTGGGTTACTTTTGCTTTTGCAAGTGTACTTTCATCAGCATAAGCAGTAAGATAGATTACAGGAACATCAAATTTCTGGCGGATTTGATCAGCCGCCTCAATGCCGCTCAATTCGCCTTTCAGCATAATGTCCATCATTACTAAATCGGGTTTGTGTTCTTCTGCAGCAACAATAGCAGCTTCGCCTGAATCCACTGCAGCTACTACGTTATAGCCTAATTTTTTAAGGCTGTTCTGTATATCTTTAGATACAATGGCTTCGTCCTCAACCACCAGAATGTTAATCTTTGACATAGTTTTCTTTTTTTATCGTTTAAGCGATGGTAAATGTAGTTTTTTTTGAAAAACGTAACGACTAATTCTTTTATCGTTCGATACACTTTAACGAGAAACTTAATACATAAAGTTTCGTAAAGATTTCGCTTTGTATAAAACCTCGCACTTTTTCGGTCACATTACAATGAGATATTTTCTCGTTTTATTTCTTATTCTTTCTTGTTTTGTCGCATTTGGTCAACAATATAATTTTCGCAATTTTTCTATTGAAGACGGGATAGAACAAAGCAATGTAAACACAGTTTATCAGGATAAAAAAGGATATATCTGGATTGG
>SXHM01000275.1 GCA_005773695.1 Bacteroidota bacterium | reverse complement strand
TCTTGTTAATATTAACGCTAAGTTTTGTCATAAGAAAAGAATTCTGCACACAAATATACTTTGAACAAACTAAAAGCGGATCTTTTGCGTTTTATATTAAAACACGTAGGTTTGCCTCCATCATCTTAAGATGAGTAACACAACATTTCCGGGTTTTAAACGTTTTAGGTATAGAGTTTGCAGATAGAAAGAGAAAAAGAACAGAAATCATGTTAGTCAGAGAACTTATTACCGATGAAATTCCCCCGCTGAAAACCACTGACACCGGGCGAAAAGCCTTGTCGTGGATGGAAGAATTTAAGGTAGCTCATCTGCCGGTGATTGATGGAACAAATTATGTAGGCATGGTTTCGGAGGCTGACATACTGGACAGCAATATTCCCGACCAACAGCTTTCAAAACACCCGTTAACACTCAATAATCCTGAAAATATTGCCAACCAACATGTGTACGATGCTATACGTATGGCAGCTGGCATGAACCTGACAGCAATTCCTATTGTGGACGAAACTCACAAATACCTGGGAATGGTTACCATCAACAATCTGATACAAAATACCAACAAAATGGCAGCCATCAGCGACCCAGGTGGAATCTTGGTGTTAGAAATGAATGTGCGTGATTATTCACTGACAGAAGTAGCGAGAATTGTTGAATCAAATGATGCAAAAATTCTCAGTTCGTATATCCGCACGTTGCCGGGAACTGACAACATGGAATTGACTCTTAAAATCAATAAAGAAGAGCTCTCGGGAATTATACAGACTTTTGAGCGTTACAATTACAACATTGTGGCTACATTCAACGAAACTAAACACCTCGAAGATTTGAAAAACCGTTTCGAGTCTTTAATGAAATTCATTAATATCTGATGCAGGGGAAGATTATTCCTGCATTATTACTTCTCTGTTTTTACTTTTCACTTCATCTTTCTGCGCATGAAATCTCATTGCCCTCAAATGACTCGCTGCTTGTTGTAAACAGCATTTCGCTGAACGGAAATAAACGTACCAAAGAAAAAATTATTTACCGTGAAATTCCTTTTCATTTAGGAGATACAATTTCCAGAAATAATCTTGAGCACACTATTGAACGCACGCAGTTCAATGTGTTCAACACCTTGCTTTTTACCATTGTTACAGTTGATACAGTAATCACCGGAAACAAAGTAGATGTAACTATAAACATGCAGGAACGCTGGTACATCTGGCCGGTTCCGTTTGTGCAGATTGCAGAGCGTAATTTTAATGCATGGTGGCAGAACAAAGATTTTTCGCGCCTTGATTACGGCATAATGACTACGCATTATAATTTTCGTGGAAGAAAAGAAAAACTGATTGGATTAATTCGCCTTGGTTTTAATACACAGTTTCGTTTAACCTATGAAATTCCTTATATCAACAAAAAGCAAACACTTGGTTTGTCATTTACTTCTGGCTACTCGCAACATAAGGAAATATGGTACTCGGCAGACGATAATAAACAACTTTTTTACAAAGACACTAAGCGTCATGTTCGTCAGGAAATTGATGGAGGCGTAGGGTTGCTTTATCGGCATGGTTTATATTTCCGTCACCGATTAGATGTTATGTATTACCATGCCAATGTTCAGGACACCCTAGCAAAACTAAACCCCGATTATTTTGCCGGACACGGAAATAAGACCCAATATCTCACGGCTGCTTACACCTTTGAATACGATTTTCGGGATGTAAAAATTTACCCGTTGAAAGGACATTTTGCTGAAATTATTCTTACAAAATACGGGTTAGGAATTCTTAATAACGAAAAGACAGATATGCTTATAGCTGAACTTTCTTTCAAAAAATTCTGGGAGTTGAGCAGGAACTTTTATTTCTCCTCGGGGCTGAAAGCAAAAATATCTAACCGTTCTTTTCAGCCGTATTACATTCAGCGTGGATTGGGCTACATGGAAGACTTTGTGCGCAGCTATGAATACTACGTTATTGATGGAAGACATTTTGCTTATTTTAAGTCTGAATTAAAATATGCGCTTGTTTCAACACGTTTGTGGAATATGAAGTTTATAAAGAAAGGGAAATTCAATCCAATGCCTTATGCGCTTTATGTAAAAGGACTTTTTGATGGCGGTTATGTTTATGCCGATCAATACAGAGAAAATAATCCGCTTACCAACTCATGGCTGTATGGAGGAGGCATAGGATTAGATTTTGTAACCTATTACGACCGCATTTTTCGATTTGAATATTCTATAAACAAGTTGGGCAAACACGGATTGTATATTCATTTTATTGCTCCGATTTAGGTAGCTGCACAATAAACTGTATTTTCCTGCGTTCTATCTTCAGAAACCATAAACTCTGAAGCCATGAACAACAAACTTCTTTATCTCGCTCCTGTTGTTTCTTTGGTTGGAATTGCAACTTCCAATCAACATGCAACAGCGCAACATCCGAAAACTAAAAATCCTTACAGCGGTAATTTGCAATTTGGCTTGCGCGGAACATTAAATCCTTTTTTGAAAAATGCTGTTTCATGGATTAGTTATGGTGCACAAATGCGTGTGAAAATTTCGCGCAGAGTAAATACCGAATGGTTTGCTGATTATTTTCCGGCTACCATTAAATGGAATGGAGAACGAAGAGATATTCGCATAGGCAGTACTATAGAATACTATCCCCTTCACGAAATTTATACCGGAAAAGAATGCACTCCGTATTTTTCAATCGGGCCAACTTCAACTTACACGCAAATCAATTCACGCACTTTAAATGTAGAAAGCTGGGAAGCAAAACGCTGGAGTTTTGGAGTAATTGCGGGAATGGGAATGTTGCTGAATGTCGGCAAAAAACTGAACTTCGGTTTTGTAACACAATACTGTGCTCAGGCAGCAAGAGAATTCAAATTTCAAAATGCAATGATAAGTGATGTTAGTGATTCAAGAACAACACTGCCGGATTCAAAAGTTAGTTACGAAGGCCAACTCCTGTTTTGTATGAATGTGAATTATACGCTGGGAGATTTGTGGTAATTACACCAATTCTGCCGAATAGACTCTTTTGATTTCCTCTAATGTTTCCAACACTTCTGCATAAGAATTAGAGGTCACCAATTTCATGCGGTATTCTTTGAAATTAGGATAGCCTTTGAAGTAATTGCTGTAGTGAGTTCTCATTTCAAGAACACCAAGTGTATCGCCCTTCCATCGGATAGAAAAATCAAGATGGCGTTTACAAACGGCAACACGTTCTTCAATAGTTGGTTTGTCTAAATGCAAACCTGTTGCAAAAAAATGTTTGATCTCACGGAAAATCCAGGGATTGCCAATACTCGCTCGGCCAATCATAATGCCGTCAACACCGTAGGTGTTTTTCATCTGTAAAGCTTTTTCCGGAGAATCCACATCACCATTTCCAAAAATAGGAATTGCAATGCGAGGATTTTCTTTCACTTTAGCAATCAGTGTCCAGTCGGCAGCACCTTTATACATCTGAGCTCGGGTGCGACCATGAATAGTCAATGCTTTTATTCCAACATCCTGCAACCGTTCTGCAACTTCCAGAATATTTTTAGTGTTATCGTCCCAGCCCAAACGGGTTTTTACGGTTACAGGTAAATGCGTTGCTTTCACCACCGCTTCTGTCATTGCTACCATTTTCGGAATGTTCTGCAAAATGCCGGCACCGGCACCTTTACAGGCTACATTTTTTACAGGGCAACCGTAATTGATGTCAATTAAATCAGGATTTGCACCGGTTGCAATCTCTGTTGACTCGCGCATCGATTCAATGTTGCTGCCGAACAGCTGAATACCAATCGGACGCTCGTATTCAAATACATCTAATTTTTTCAAACTCTTTGCAGCATCACGAATCAACCCTTCTGAAGAAATAAATTCAGTGTACATCATATCCGCGCCACCCTCTTTGCAAACGGCACGAAAGGGCGGATCGCTAACATCCTCCATAGGAGCAAGCAATAGTGGGAATTCACCTAAATCAATATTTCCTATTTTCGCCATCGTTTATAAAACCGCGCAAAAATACACAAAAAAGCCCGTTTATGGCTCAATTCCACTTCCTCCGCGATCGTTCGCCACTCTTTAACATCCTGTTTTTGGTTGCTCTTGCGTTGTTCTTCACAGGATTGTTTTCTTTGCTGGCAATGGTAGTTATTCAGTTCGGTTGGGGAATTCCTGTTCTTACTGATCCGAATGCACTGAGCGATTTGACTAATCCTTCAATTCTTAATCCGATGAAATTTTTGCAGGCGATGTATTCCATTGGTTTATTCATAGTTCCTTGTTTTGTGTTTTTAAAACTTGCACAACAGAGCTCATTTGAATTTTTGAAAATGAATTTTTTTCCGACAATGGTAAGTCTTCTGATTGTATTTGGAATTATGTTGGTTGTTCAACCATTAGTTGAACTTACAGGGAAATGGAATGCTGCATTTCCTTTTCCCGAATCCTTTGGAATTGCAGATTGGGTAAAGCAAGCAGAAGAGCAAGGGGAAATAGTTACTAAAGCATTTTTGAAAGCCGACAATATTGGTGTTTTTCTGCTGAACGTTTTAATAATGGCTTTACTTCCAGCTCTTGGTGAGGAAATATTTTTTCGGGGCATGATTCAACAATACATAACGAAAGCAGTAAAAAATGTTTACATCGCAATCGTAATAACGGCAATAATTTTCAGTGCTTTCCACTTTCAGTTTATGGGCTTTTTGCCACGTATGTTGCTTGGAATTATTCTGGGCTGCATTTTCGTTTGGAGCAGAAATATCTGGCTGGTTGTTTTCGCGCACTTTCTGAATAATGGTGCTGCCGTAACACTGGATTATTTGAACCAGCGCGGAATAATTAATGAAGAACAATTGGAAAGTGTTGCTTCAGATAATGTGTCAGTAGTGTTGCTGAGTTTGGTTCTGCTTGGAATGTTAATGTTTGCTCTTCAGAAACAAAACAAACTACAGCCCCAATAAAATCTCTTCCGGTGCTTTACTTCCGAATAAAATCTTCTGAGGATTTTCAAGCATCTCTTTTACTTTCACCAGAAAACCAACCGATTCTCTTCCGTCAATAATACGGTGGTCGTAGGAAAGTGCAACATACATAATCGGTCGGATTTCAACTTTGCCATTTATTGCAACAGGACGCTCCACAATGTTGTGCATGCCCAGAATTGCACTTTGCGGAGGATTTAAAATCGGTGTGCTGAGCATAGAACCAAATACGCCACCATTAGTGATGGTGAATGTTCCGCCAGTCATTTCATCAATACTCAATTTCCCATCGCGAGCTTTACCAGCAAGTAGGGCTATTGATTTTTCAATATCAGCCAATGAAAGTATCTCTGCATTTCTGATTACAGGAACCATTAAACCTTTAGGAGCGCTCACAGCAATTCCGATATCACAGTACTTATGGTAAACAATTTCTTCGCCTTCTATCATCGCATTTACAGCAGGAAAATGAAACAATGCCTCTGTAACAGCTTTGGTAAAAAAGGACATGAAGCCAACTCCAACTCCATGTTTTTCTTTGAACTTGTCTTTGTATTTTTTACGCAGCTCCATAATTCCGCTCATGTCCACTTCATTGAATGTGGTTAGCATAGCTGTTTGATTTTTTACACCTACCAAACGTTCAGAAAGTTTTTTGCGCAGGCTGCTCATCTTCTGCCGGTCGGTTTCCCTTGCGCCTTGCCATGAAATTGAAATGCTCTCCGTGCTGAAACCGGATGACATTGCCTGCAACACATCGCCTTTGGTAATTCGTCCGTCTTTACCTGTAGCTTTGATTCTTGAAGCCGGAACAGCATTTTCATCCATCAGTTTTTTTGCCGAAACAGAAGGAATGCCATCGGCATACGATTTCTTTTTCTCTTCTTTCAGTTCTTGTTTTTTCTCAGGTGTGGCAACAACTTCTGCAACAGCTTTTTCCTTTTTCTTTTCAGTTGAAGCAGGTGTTTTTGCATCAGTATCAATAGTACAGATAGTTGCGCCTACCGCTACTTTTTCTCCTGGAGCAGCTAATATTTTTACACTTCCCGATTCCTCGGCATTTACAGTCAGCGTTGCCTTGTCCGAATCAATCTCACACAATTCGTCATCTTTGGAAACATAGTCGCCATCTTTAACAAGCCAGTTGGCAATTTCTACTTCGGTGATTGATTCTCCCGGGCTCGGAACTTTTATTTCTGCTATCATATTGGTTTATGCTTTTACAGTTGTTTTGCTGAATACTTTTTCAATCAATTTTTGTTGAGTGTGCAAATGTCTTTCGTGCGAACCCGTTGCAGGCGTACCCGAATCAGGGCGCGCAATTACTTCCAGGTCAATATTTCGATACAATCTAACAATGTACGGCCATGCGCCCATGTTTGCCGGCTCTTCCTGAACCCAATACCATTTTTCAGCATTTTTATATTTCTGAACAATGTTATCTAATTGTTTTTTAGGCAAGGGAAATAATTGCTCTACTCGGATAATAGCGGTTTCGCTGTCAACAGCTTTTTCCTTTTGTTCCAGTAATTCGTAATAGATTTTTCCTGAACAGAAAACTACTTTCTTCACATCTTTAACAATTGCTGTTGCATCGTCAAAAACTTCGTTGAACGAACCGTTTGCAAAATCATCAAGCGATGAAACACAAGCTGGATGACGCAACAAACTTTTAGGAGTAAATGCAATCAATGGTTTACGGAAATTACGTTTCATTTGTCTGCGCAATACGTGAAAGAAGTTTGCTGGCGAAGTGCAGTTAACAACCTGCATATTGTAATCAGCAGAAAGCGAAAGGAAACGTTCCATTCTTCCGCTGCTATGCTCTGCACCCATGCCTTCATAGCCATGAGGCAGAAATAAAACCAAGCCATTCATTACATCCCATTTTTCTTCGGCACAGCAAAGGAACTGATCAATGATGATTTGGGCTCCGTTGTTAAAATCACCGAATTGCGCTTCCCAAATTGTAAGATCATTGGGTGTTGCAAATGCGTAACCGTAATCAAAACCCATTACTGCATATTCAGATAACAATGAGTTATAAATCTGAAAATCTGCCTGCTTGCCGTTGATGTGATTCAACGGAACATACTCCTCTTCCGAATCTTCAACTTTTAACACTGCATGGCGGTGCGAAAAAGTACCACGTTCTACATCCTGTCCGCTGAAACGAACGGGATAACGTTCCTTCAGCAGCGATGCGTATGCCAGCAACTCCGCCATTCCCCAATCCAATTTATCGGTTTTAAAAACCATGTCGTGGCGGTCCTGCATGATTTTTTCCATCTTCTTAAAAAACTTTTTACCTTCAGGAATAGCTGTAATTTTTTCAGAAATGTCGAGTAGTATTTTTTTATCAACTCCGGTTTCAGGCGAGGTATCAAAATCTTCCGGTGTTGATCTGCGGAAGCCTTTCCATACATCTGCAAGAAATGGAATAATTTCTGCTTTTTTTTGTTGCTTTGACTGGTCCAGTCTTTCCTGTAAAAACTGATTGAACTTTTTCTCCATCTCCTTTACCAGTCCTGCTTCTATAACCCCCTGTTCGGTTAGTTTCTTGTTGTAAATCTCTAACGGGTTTGGGTGTTTTTCAATTATTTTGTAGAGCAAAGGTTGTGTGAAACGTGGCTCGTCACCTTCGTTGTGTCCGTATTTACGGTAACACAAAAGGTCAATAAAAATATCGCGTTTAAAAGTCTGTCGGAATTCAATTGCCAGTTGAATTGTATTAACCACAGCTTCTGCATCATCACCATTAACATGAAAAACGGGCGACAATGTTACTTTAGCTATATCGGTGCAATAAATGCTGGAACGAGCATCAGCAAAATTGGTGGTAAAACCAACCTGGTTGTTAATTACCAAATGTATAGTTCCTCCTGTTTTATAACCATCGAGCTGAGCCATCTGCACAGTTTCATAAACCACGCCTTGGGCTGCAATAGCAGCATCACCGTGAATAATAATCGGGCATAGCGAGTTGGCATCATTGTGATAATCCTTTTCAATTTTTGCTCGGGCAATACCCTCTAACACGGGACCAACTGCTTCAAGGTGTGAAGGGTTTGGACAAAGATTCAATTTCACATCTTTTCCGCTTTCTGTTTTTTCAATGGAAGTAAAACCCTGATGGTATTTTACATCACCTTCAAAATAATCGTCTTCATAATCTTTGCCTTCAAACTCAGAAAAAATTTTGTCGTAGGTTTTATTCAGGATGTTGGCAAGTACGTTTAATCGGCCACGATGAGCCATTCCAATTACAAACTCAGCAATTCCAAGTTTTGCGCCACGCTCAACAATAGCATCTAATGCAGGAATTAATGATTCAGCGCCTTCCAGCGAAAAGCGTTTTTGTCCGGTGAATTTTTTTTGTAGAAAATTTTCGAAAACAACAGCCTCGTTCAGTTTAGTGAGAATTTGTTTTTTCTCTTCAAACGAAAATGAAGGAGTGTTTTTTGTGCTTTCCAAACGCTTCTGAATCCAGCCTAAGACTTCTGGTTTTCGCATATACATGAACTCAGAGCCTACGCTGCGACAATAGGTTTGGTAGAGATGCTCAATAATATTTTCCAAAGTTGCAGCACCAATTCCGATTTCGGAACCTGCCTGAAAAACAGTGTTTAAATCGCTTTTATCCAGCCCGAAATTTTCAACAGCAAGCGTTGGTTCGTACTTCCTGCGCTCGCGCACAGGGTTGGTTTTGGTAAAAAGGTGACCAACCTTTCGGTAGGCATTAATTAGGTTTATTACACGAAACTCTTTCTGAACATTTTCAGGAATTTCAGAGGAAGCTGAATATTTTGAAAACTCAAAACCTTCAAAGAATTTTTTCCATCCAAACTCAACCGAATCGGGATTGGTTTTATACTGTTGGTAAAGAGTTTCTAGTGAGGAGATATCAGCGTTACTTAAATAGGAGTGTTTGTCCATGTCAATTGCAATTCGGGCAGCAAAGGTATGGTTTTAGAAGCGTGCGATTATGATTTTACAGCTTCTTTTTCCGCTGAGAAAGCATGTGTCCGAACATACCGGGAAAGAAAATAAAATAGGAGAGAAAGATGGCTCCGAAAACAACATCGTTTGCAGAAAAGGAAAGCCCATCCTTTGCCATCCAGGAGTAGATAATAAGTAACTCGCCCGTAACGCCCATTGGATAAAGTAAAAGGAATAATGTGTAACGAAGAAACACCAGCAACTTTACTTCTTTGCCTATCAACCCCGAAAAATAAAACGAGTAGCGTACTATTTCAGTAATGCCCCATGCAAACATGATAAGATGCAACCCTGTTATTCCTGCTACATTCATGTATTCATCGCTTTTCAGTAAATCAATTAACACTACTACCATAAAACGTGAACCGAGTTGTTTTATGGTGGTTACAACGGGCGAAGAAACAATCTTTAATGCTGCATGAATTATTTCCAGCACAGCTGCAAACTGGCAGACATTCAGGAGTATTAACCCAATCTGGTCTAACTTGCAGCCGTTTAGGATATAGAGAGTGAGTAGTGCGGCCCAACCGATGGCAAGCGTGAGGTTATAAAGTTTGAGGTAGGTTTTCATATGACACAAAAATACTTTTGTTTTTTAATCACGGAGTTTAAGGCAGCAAAATCAAGTACTTTTGAGAAGCATTTTCTATGAACAGATTATTTATTGCCCTATTTCTTTTTTATTTTCAGTTGTCTAATTTGTCAGCACAATTTCCTAATGTGCTTATCAGCAATTTTAACGACCCTGAAGAAGTATCTATTTGTATCAATCCAAAAAATCCCCAACAGGTGGTGGCCGGAGCAAATATTGACAATTTATTTTATTCGGCAGATGGCGGGCAAACGTGGACAGTAGATATTCTTGAAGATCCTGTAAATGGTGTTTGGGGTGATCCGGAAATATTTACAGATACAGCCGGCAATTTTTATTTTTCTCATTTAGCTAATCCTCCACAAAACGGGAATTGGGTTGACCGCATTGTTTTTTCTAAGTCAACCGATGGGGGATTAACTTGGGGTGCCGGAACGTATACCGGACTTAATGGGGCAAAGGTTCAGGATAAAGAACAGGCAATTGTAAATCCGGCAAATAATGAGATTTATGTTACATGGACTCAATTTGATAATTATGAAAGCACAGCTGCTGGTGACAGCTCAATAATTCTTTTTTCAAAATCAACAGATAGCGGACAAACATGGAGTATTCCGCAAAGAATATGTTCACAAGCAGGAGATTGTTTAGACAGTGATTATACGGTGGAAGGAGCAACACCGGCTGTAGGTCCAAACGGAGAAATATATGTTGTGTGGGCCTGGGGATTTGGTTTGTATTTTAACAAAAGTCTTGATGGCGGAAATACATGGCTGCCTTACGAAACATTTATTACTTCAATGCCCGGTGGCTGGAATTATAATATAACAGGGCTTTTTCGCAGTAACGGACTTCCGGTTACTTTGTGCGATAACAACGGAACCATTTATGTAAATTGGACAGACCAACGCAATGGTTCAACTGATACAGATGTGTGGCTTATTAAATCAGAAGATGGAGGT
This sequence comes from Bacteroidota bacterium, assembly GCA_005773695.1. Next base: position 1,832 of record SXHM01000275.1, on the reverse strand, counting down.
AATAGTTGGAGTGTTCCTGTAAGAGTAAATGACGATGCCCCCGGGAAGCAACAATTCCTGACATGGATGGACATTGATCCTGTGAACGGAAATATCTATTGTGTTTTTTACGACCGCAGAAACTACAACAGCAGTGACAGCACCGATGTTTACCTTGCCCGCTCTGGCGATGGAGGTAATTCTTTTATAAACTATAAAGTAAATGCAGAAGCATTTCTTCCTGATTCTGAAATTTTTTTCGGTGACTATACAGGAATTTCTGTTTACAATAATAAGGTTTTGCCAATGTGGATGGCATATAATAATGATACAATGAGTGTATTGACCGCATTTATTGATGCTGAACCAATGGGAATTGAAAATTCAGGAGCCGCTACTTTTGTTCCGGCCAATCTTGAGCAAAATGCACCCAATCCTTTTAATGAAACTACCCAAATAAGTTTTAATCTTGAAAGAGGTGGTTTTGTCAGTCTGTATCTGTATGATGTAACTGGAAAAATAATTGCATCGCTTTATGAAGCTGAACTTTTTCATAAAGGCAAGTACGAATATATTTTCAATGCTAAGGCGGCACAACTTAATCCAGGAGTTTACTATTACTCACTGCAATATGATGAACAGTGGATAACCAGAAAAATGGTTGTTTATTAATCATTGTTAATAAATGAATAACAACTCATGTAACTACAAACTCCGCAGCTGCGTATCTCTTTGCGTTATTAAGAGAACCTAAATTATTTTATTTACGATGATTAAAAAACTTTCCGTATTATTTTCTGCAATTATCCTTTGTTCATTTTCAGTTTATTCCACACCTCCCTGTATTCCTTCATTTACTACCGGACTTGAAGCAAACGGTGATACCGTATGTGTAGGTGTTACGGTTTCGTTTACCAATACATCTGATCTGGGTGGCGAATTGCTTACCTTTAAACAATGGAATTTTGGCGATGGTTCAAATCCTGAATTTGTTGCAAATGCAACACACACCTTCACACAGTCGGGCTCCTTTATTGTTGTATTTAATCTTGCTTCGGCAAGTTGCACAGGACTAAATGTTCAGCGAACCATTACAGTTATTGATCCGCCTATGGGTTTAGCTTTTAGCTCTGATGCTTCGTGTTTTGGCATTTGTGACGGAACAACTACTATGGACATACAAATAGCCCCGCATGGTAATTACAACTTTTTGTGGGACGACTCCAGCACTCAAACAACCGCTATTGCTACAGGGCTTTGTGCAAGCAATTATTCAGTTACTATATCGGATACGTATGGTTGTAACACTTCTTTCAATGCAACTGTAAGTGAGCCTGACGAAATAATTGTAGAAGCGGGGAATGATGTTTTTATTTGTGAAGGCAGCCAATGGCCTTTGAGCGAAGCCATAGTAGTAAGCGGAGGTATTGGTTCGCTTGAGTATTTATGGGAACCGGGATTAGCATTAAATGATCCAACCCTTTTGAACCCAATAATTGATGTTGATGAGTTTGGTGATTTTGGGGTGTACACACTTACTGTAACAGACGATGATGGCTGCTCAGGATCTGACGATTTACAGGTGATACAAAGCCCGGGAGAAATTCACGGAACTATTTATATGTCAAATGGAACTACCCCTCTTCAGAACATCCTTGTTTCGCTTATTAAACGAGGAGACGATGATACGCAATGGGAGACCTATGACACTTTTACAACAACCCCCGATGGTATGTTCCATTTTATAAATCTTCCGTTGGTTGATTATATTGTAAAGGCAGAGCAAGTATTACAACCATTTGAATATATGCCTACTTATTACCATGTTTCCGATACTGTTTTTGACTGGGAAG
>SXHM01000274.1 GCA_005773695.1 Bacteroidota bacterium | reverse complement strand
ACGTTTGAAACTGTTCTGCCTAACACATCAACAAGGTTGATTGCAAGTTTTCCATTCTCAGGAAGGTTCAAAGAGATGCGAGTTAAACCTTTTGAAGGGTTAGGATAAACCTGAACACCCAGCATGGTAGCAAACTCCTGAACACCTGTTACGTTTTCAACGCGAATAGCATCTAAGTAGAAGTTATTACCATAACCGCTTCCCACTTCGTATTGAAATTTAAATCTCACGTTATCAGCGTTAGCTGCTCCTGCAGGGAGATTTGTCTGCTTTTCGTTCCAGATGCTTTGTGCATTCGGAACATACGAGTCAGTATATAATCCTGCATTAATCAGATTATCGCCTGAGAGTGCGAGTTGAGGAATTTGTGTCCAGCTTTGTCCGCAGTTGGTAGAATAAAATACTTTAAAGGCATCACCATCTACAGTAAATTCAAAAGGTGTAGTGTGGTCACCAAGGAACGTAGTGCTTGCTCCTGAATACTGATATTTTAAAATTGCAGGAGACTGAATACTGCTCAGATTGTAAGAAGGCGAAACAATTTCTTCAATTTCTGTAGTAGTGTTTCCATAGTTTCTAACTCTTAAAACACCACCGCCTGAAGGAGTAGAAAGATTTCCTGCAATTTCCCATTTATTGTTGGTATTATCCGGATTGAGAACAACCCAGTTGTTATCAAAATCACTCTGGCTTTCAAAATCTTCAAAGTAAGTATAGGATGCATTGTTCTGCGCAGCATCAGATGCAATATGAATATAAGATGTTTTGGTTTCGGCATCAGAACCTGAACCATTGTCAACAGTAAGCGTTACTTCATAAACACCCGGATTTGCATATGTAACATTGGGAGATGCTATAGTAGAGGCATCAGGGCTTCCACCGGGAAAAGACCAGTTGCGTCCACTTACTGTTCCATTATAAGACAGGTCGTCAAAGTTGATAGTAACTCCGGTGCAGGCAAAACGTTTATTAGCTAAAAAGTCTGCAATCGGTGCACAGGCTGCTGCATCATAATCATCATGAGTTCCTGTTGCCCACAAGTTAGCTTCTGACCAAAGTGATGAACGAACTCCGTTATTTCCGGTTGTTCCGCTAAGTGTGTAATCCATTACATCACACTGACCTTGAGTAAACATTGTCTGACATTGGTCAGCTGAGTAATCCATGTAGTTGACCATCATTTCACCATTAATGGTGTCTGTGCCTGCACAAAGAGTATCCGGAATGTATGGAAAATCGTCATAACAAACTCCGTAATTAGCTGCACGGGCATTCGGTGTATCATCAATTGCATCGGTCCCGCAAATTTCATCACCCCATATATGGCGCAGACCCAACCAGTGACCGGCTTCGTGAACCAGCGTGTTTCCGGTAGCTACTGCAGTTCCTATACTTCCAACCCATTTAGCATCCATAACAACTCCATCTGTTCCGCACAAACCTGAAGCAGGAAACTGCGCATAACCGATAACTCCCGGCTGTTCTACTTCAATGCTTTTTACAGTCCAAACGTTAAAATACTGGTAACAATTCCAGTCAATTAAATCTTTAACACCAGTAGCATCTGATGCTCTGTTTGTTTTATTGGAATAGGTACGTGTAATACCATCTGTGCAATTACCCAAGGGGTCAAGTTTTGCAAGACGAAATTCAATATCTAATTCGCTGGCAACAGCGAGAAAAGGAGCCGGTGTATTCGCTGCCCTGCTTGCATTTTCGCCTCTGAATGCTTCGTTAAGTATATCAAGCTGATCCAGAATCTGGGCTTTTGAAATATTTTCAGGACCACCTTCGTGTATAACATGAAATACAACAGGAATAATGTATTTCTGTCCTTCTCTGAAACCAATAGTCGGCTTATTAGCCTTCCATTCGGCAAGCCCTCTTTCAAATTCTTCGTGCTGGGCAGCAAGCTGAGGATTTTTTGCAAGCTCCTTTTTAAGAATAATGTCGGCAGCGCACTTATTATGTTGTGCATAAACAGACGTTAGAGTTGCAGATAAAATTAACGCGGTGGTAAATAGTTTTTTCATTTTATAATTTTTAGCGAATGCAAATATATTCTCTTACAGCGGATAAACAAAAACAAGTTTTTCGAATTTTATACAAGTCAAACCAAAATCAGAATAGATGTTTCTCGGCATGATAGGACGAACGCACCAGCGGACCGCTTTCTACATAGCGAAAACCCTTTGCCAGTCCTGCTGTTTTATACATCTCAAAAGTGGCAGGTTTTACAAATTCAACCACAGGCAAATGTTTGCGAGTAGGCTGTAAATACTGACCTATGGTTAACACATCCAAACCAACATTAATTAAATCGTCCATGGTTTCCAACACTTCTTCTTCTTTTTCACCCAGACCAACCATTATTCCTGACTTGGTGCGCATCCCACCCTGTTTCAGACGTTTGAGCACTTCAAGACTGCGGTCGTATTTAGCCTGTATGCGCACTTCTTTGGTTAATCTGCGCACGGTTTCCATGTTGTGCGAAACTATTTCGGGTGATACATCAATAATGCGTTGCAGGTTATCCCAGTCACCACGGAAATCCGGAATTAATGTTTCCAAGGTGGTTACAGGGCTTACTTTCCTGATTTCTTTTATGGTTTCGGCCCAAATAATGGAACCACCATCTTTCAATTCATCACGGTCAACCGAGGTGATAACACAATGTTTTACTCCCATCAATTTCACTGATTCAGCAACACGTTTGGGTTCTTCTATATCAACAGACAAAGGTCTACCGGTTGCAACGGCACAAAAGCCGCAAGAGCGGGTGCAGATGTTGCCCAGTATCATAAATGTAGCTGTTCCTTCGCCCCAGCATTCGCCCATATTTGGGCAGTTACCGCTCTGGCAAATGGTGTGAAGTTTGTGCTTGCTTACTATTTCGCGTACTTTAAGATAATTTTCTCCGGTGGGGAGTTTTACGCGCAGCCAGTCTGGTTTTTTTACTCTTTCTTCTGTGATCATTTATAAAATCAATACCACTTTTTCCCGAAATTAATTCCGATGTACAGCGAAATAAAATACGGGTGATTATCGGCAAAGGCCATAATTGGAATTTGTTTATAATAGCCATCAATCACGATACCTGCTTCAATAGCTTTAATATTATCCTGACGCGATGCATATTCAAAACTCATTCCTGCTTTTATATACAGACCTGGGTAAACTTTTAATTCATCAAAACCCTTAGTAAATGGAGCTTTGCCATAGATATTATCTATGTAATGTTTGTCGGGGTCGTACTTTTCGGTAGAAAGACTGAACTCAAACGGAACGTTGGTAGGAACCAGAATATCTAAATAAACAGGCTTTGCAAAACCTAATGAAATACCACCGTAAACATGGGCTCGAAGTTCAACTCCTCCTCCCCTTCTGTCCTGGCGGTGAACTAATACCCATTGTCCTCCATAGCCAATGCGACCAATAGTAAAGGTGTTTTGTTTACCGTATACGAATCCTTTTGAATTTTCGAAATATGGGTTTACTGATTTAAATTCTTTAGGATGTTTCATACTCACAATATCCAATTCCCACATCCTCTTTAGCTTGGCTGTTTTATGCTTGCCCCTTCGAACATTTATTCCCCAGCCATTGCTGTGCAAAAGAGCACCAAAAGAAAATTCATGCTTCATTAGAATTTCTTTATCACCAAGATTGGAGGTATCTGCAGGTGGCTCCATTTTATCAATTTGCGCAACAACAGTTGTTGTAGCAAAAAGAAATAAAATGAAAAGCTGAATTTTGCTGAGCATGGAATTT